>CAUPOD010000070.1:0-8852 GCA_963512745.1 uncultured Burkholderia sp.
GACCGTGGCCGAAGCGTCGATCGCGGTCGCGGAGGCGCGTGCGCTGACCACGGCGGTTTCCCGCGCTGCGGGGGCGCGCCCGTTGGCAATTGGCGGGCACGCCCCGGGCCGCGCCCGCGTCAGATGGATTACGGCCGCATGATCGCCGCGATCAACACGAGCACCGATGCGCGGTCGAAGGTCGTGATGGCGCTGTCGTTCGCGGAGAACGACAGCCTGTCCGCCGTGATCTGGGGTCTGGCCGGCGAACTCGCGTACCGCGCGGCCACGCCCGTGCTGATCCTCGACCTGGCCTCGACGCAGGCGCCCGTGTACGACGCATCGGGCGCTCCCGAAGCGCTCGCGCGCGACGCGCGCCGCGACGCCGCCGCGTTCAAAGTGCCCGAGGCTGCCGGCGCGAGCGGCCTGGCCTTCGAGCCGCTGCCGCGCCACAACCTCGTGATTGCGCGGCCCGCGGGCGGTAGCCTGCCGTCGTCGTGGGAGCAGACCGAGCAATTGTTCAATTCGCTGCGCCAAGCCTACGATTACGTGATCGTGCATGCGCCGCCCGCGAGCCAGTCGTTCGCCGGCATCGAGAACGCATCGCTCGCGGACGCGACCGTGCTCGCGGTACGCGCCGAAGTCACGCGCAAGCCCGTGATCCTCGCCCTCGCGGAGCAGGTGCGGGACGCGGGCGGCAACCTGATCGGCGTCGTCCTCACGCATCGGCGCGGGTATATCCCACAGTTCATCTACCGGTTCTTTTAACGTGCCGGATCCAAGCCGGAGCATCCGATGCAACAGATAAGCGCGATCCTGCCGCTCAAGACCCGCGGCAGGCATTACGCCGACAACATCGGCCGCTGCGACATCCTGTTCTCGTCGCTGCGCCACTTCACGACGCCGGCGACGTTTCACCGTTTCGTGATCGTCGTGCCGCACGATGAGGTCGAGGAGGTCAAGGGCTACGCGAAGGCGTGGAGCGATTTCCCGGTCGAGGTCGTCGACGAGGCCGAGCACATGGCCGTGTTCGCCGATTTCTCGCAGCGCCATCAGATCCGCAACTGGCACCGCCAGCAGATCATCAAGCTCTACGCGCCCGCGCTCGTCGAGACCGAATACTTCATCGTGTTCGATCCCGACTGCTTCGCCACGCATCCGTTCACGGCCGACACGCTGATCGTCGGCGGCCGCGCACTCACGCACCTGCAGCCGCGCACCGTCGAGCCGCGCTTCTGGGAATCGTCGGGCAAGCTGCTGAACCAGGACCCGCATCTGGACCGCAAGGGCATCTGGTGGACGCCGGCGATCCTGTCGCGCACGCTGTGCCTGAACCTGCACCGCCGCCTCGAAGCGCAGTACGGCGAGGATTGGCGGCGCGTGCTGCTCGCGCACTACACGCTGGACTGGACCGAATACACGCTGTACTGGCTGACCGGCGAGCACGACGGGCTGCTCGACAAGTATCACGTCGCGCCGACCCCGGGCCAGCGCACGCTGCACGCGGACGCGAGCGTGTGGTTCGCCGACGAGATGAAGAACTGGGACGTCGCGCGCCATTTCGCGGTGGAGAGCGACGGCCTGTTCGCCGTGATCCAGAGCAACACGAACATCCCGCTGCCCCAGGTCGTCGAAAAACTCTCGCCGTATTTCCCGATCAAGGTGCAGCCCTACGCGCGCCACGTAGACCCCGTCCTGAAGGGCGCCGAGCTGTATTCGGCGATCGCGCGGCGCGGCCTCAAGCTGCTGCGCATGCTGCGCGGCTGACCCCGCGTATCGCACCAGCCGTAGGCTCGCCGCCCTAACCTGAGGTAAGCTCGTCCTTTTACGACGTATCTATCAGGAGCACAGCGGTGAGCCGTTTTTGGAGCGATATCGTGCGGGACCTGGTGCCCTACGTGCCGGGCGAACAGCCCGCGCTCGCGCACCCCGTCAAGCTGAACACCAACGAGAACCCGTATCCGCCGTCGCCGCGCGCGGTCGAGGCGATCCGCCACGAACTCGGCGCGCACGGCGAAAGCCTGCGCCGCTATCCGGACCCCGTATCGCGCCAGCTGCGCGACACGGTCGCCGCGTATCACGGCCTCGACGCGGCACAAGTGTTCGTCGGCAACGGTTCGGACGAGGTGCTCGCGCATACGTTCCAGGCGCTGCTCAAGCACGGCCGGCCGATCCGCTTCCCGGACATCACCTACAGCTTCTACCCGACCTACGCGCGCCTGTACGGCGTCGAGTACGAGACGATGCCGCTCGCCGACGATTTCTCGGTGCGCATCGAAGACTATCTCGGCGATCACGGCGGCGTGCTGCTCGCCAATCCGAACGCGCCGACCGGCCGTGCGCTCGCGCTGGACGAGATCGAGCGCATCGTCGCCGGCAATCCCGACACGGTCGTGGTGATCGACGAGGCCTATGTCGATTTCGGCGGCGAAACGGCGATCCCGCTGGTCAAGCGCTATCCGAACCTGCTCGTCGTGCATACGGCGTCGAAGTCGCGCTCGCTGGCCGGCATGCGCGTCGGGTTTGCGTTCGGCGATGCAGGGTTGATCGAGGCGCTGAACCGCGTCAAGGACAGCTTCAACTCGTACCCGCTCGACCGCCTCGCGCAGGCCGCCGCGCGCGCGTCGTACGAGGATCAGGACTGGTTCGAGCAGACCCGCAACAAGGTGATCGCGAGCCGCGAGCGCCTCAGTGCGGCGCTCGCGGCGCTCGGCTTCGAAATCGTGCCGTCGGCCGCGAACTTCATTTTCGCGCGCCATCCCGCGCACGACGCGGCCGCACTCGCGGCACAGCTCAAGGCGCGCGAAATCTTCGTGCGCCACTTCAAGCTGCCGCGCATCGATCAGCATCTGCGCATCACGGTCGGCACCGACGCCGAATGCGATGCGCTGGTCGCGGCGCTGCGCGAACTGCTGAAATAAAGCCGCCGCCGCGATGGAAACGAAAAGGCCCGCTTGCAAGCGGGCCTTTTTCTTTTACACGCGGCGTGCGTACGTTCGACTCACGCCGAACCGTCGGGCGCGGCCATCAGCCCGCGATACTTCTCCAGCAGCTGCTCGCGCGTCTCGCGGTGATTCGGATCCACGGGAATGCATTCGACCGGGCACACCTGCTGGCACTGCGGCTCGTCGAAATGGCCGACGCACTCGGTGCACTTGCGCGGGTCGATCACGTAGATTTCGGGCCCCATCGAAATCGCGCCGTTCGGGCACTCGGGCTCGCACACGTCGCAATTGATGCATTCGTCGGTAATTATCAGGGCCATGCTGCGGTCAACTTTCGTATCAAAAACAATGCATTATAGCTTTTCGGCCTAGCCGCTGCCGGCCCGACAGCCGCGGGGGCATCTCGCCCACCGTGCAATCCGGCGTCCCGTCAGTTGAACGGGAACAGCAATCGCCCCATCACACTCGTATAGCGGTAACTGCCATCGCCCCCCGCGAACCCCGCGGCGTGATTATTGGTCGTTTCCACGGCAACCTGCCATTGCATGGTTCGACTGCGGTGATTTTGCAAGCCGATGCGCGCGCCCCAGATGTTGACCCCTCCATTCTCCGTATTCTGACGCCCAAGATCGGCGCTTACGAAAAAAATCGCCTTGTCGCCGAGGGCCGTTCGCCAGGAAAACCCTCCCGAATACTCTGCCAACCAGCGCGGCGAGTAGTAGTCGCCCAGATCGGGGTCGCTGTCGTAATAGTTACGAGTCTTGATGTAGGCGTTCAGTCCGCTATTTGCCACCAACTCGTAATTCCAGCGTGTGCGCAGCATTGGACGCGCATTGTGATCCGAGAACCACATCGCACCCGCTACCGCCCCGACCGTGAAACGCGGGGTGAACTGATGATCCAGCACCAGCGCGAGACTGTCGTACGTCAGCCCTTGCTCAAGGCCGCTGATCGAATCGACGACATCGCGTTCGGCGCTGACACCGAGCGCGGTGTCCTTGGTGACGTGCCGCATATAGTCGAGCATGCCCGTCACCGTGGTGCGGTTACCGGTGTCCATCACGCCCAGGCGCGCGTCCAAGGTCTGCTGCGCGTCATGCTGCCGGTACTGTCCGTACAAACCGCGCCCGGATTCCGACCAGTCGGGCGCGTCGTAATGCGTGACACTCGCTCCGAGTCCCCAGCCGGTCGAGAAAAGATAACCGAGGTTCGCCCGCTCTTCGTTGAAGTGGTCGCTGTCGTTGCTGAATAACAGATCCCCGGTCAGCGCACCGTACTTCCCCGGTCCGTCGTGGGACTGGGCATATGCGGACACCGACGTACAGATGGTCAATATGCCGGCGACGCTCAGCATGCGCCGGAGCGCACGCGCGTCGATTGGACAGCTTGCATGCATGAACAATCCTTTCTTTTCTTGCGTTGGCTAGTTACTTGGTGCCCCAGCGTTTGCCGCGCGTGACGAATTCCTGCATATAGCCCACCACGCAGGCGGGCTGCAGAATGAGCCCGTAAAACATGCTGTATAAGACGAACCCGAACACGTTGCGGCGTACCTTCAGGCCTTGTTCCGTAAACATGCCGGATTGGATTCTGTACATGATCCCGTTGACCATCAGCGCCATTGGCAACACCAGCAGCGTCATAGGCCCTGCAATCCAGTAGATGCCGAACAGCGCCAGCACCAGCCCCGGCAAGAAGGCGAGCGTATAGACCAGATCCAGATACGGAAATAACAGGTTCCACCAGATGAACAGCGTGATCATCCGCGACTTGAACAGCAGCTGCCAATGCGCCTTGAATGCCTCCATCAGTCCGCGAGACCAGCGCTGACGCTGGCGCATGAACTGGCGCCAGGTGGTGGGCACGTTGGTGAACAAGCACGCATTCTCCGCGTAGCCGACGCGGAATCCGGCCTTCAAGATGGCCCACGTCAGCACGATGTCCTCGCCCACGGCGCCGGGCCAGCCACCGACCTCACGTAACACTTCGGTGTCGTACGCCGAAAACGCGCCCTGCGCGACGAGGGTTCCCTGATAAAGACTCTGCAGCCGCTTGACCGCGGCAATGCCATGGAAGTAGTCCCACTCCTGGACCCGCGTGACCAGATTGGTGCGCGAGTTGCGTACCAGTACCGCGCCCGCTACCGCCCTGGTGTTTGGCGGATCACTCAAATAACGCCTCACCAGGTTTTCCAATGCATCGTGATACAGGTAGGAGTCGCCGTCCACCGTCACGGTAATGCCGTAGCGCACCTGCTTCAGCGCCTCGTTGAGCGCCTGCGCCTTGCCCATGTTTCGCGGCAGGTGAATGACCTCCAGCCACGGGTAGTCCAGCCGATCTAGCTCGCGGGCCGTGCCGTCGGAAGATCCGTCGTTAACCACGATGACCTGCAACGGGCCGCCATATGCTTGTTTCGCAATACTCTCGATAGTCTGCGCAATACAGGCTTCCTCGTTGTACGCTGCCACCAAAATGCTGATGGCCGGCAACTGATCGTTAGCTATCCGAATTTGTGGCCGGCGATCCATCAGTAAACTCGACATCAGGAAGGCGTTCATGCCGCCAGGCAGAATCGCAATACCGAACAGGATCAGATACGCGCCTACCGGGCCGAATGTCACGGTCATTTCGCCCAGCCATCGCTGGGCCAAATGAAACGAAATCACGCTCCAAAACAAGGCGAACGTCGTCGCTAGCGTGAATTTGAACTTGACTGGCAAATACCACCGCGACCTCACGGGGTCGGATGTTGGAAGCTCGGCCGGGTCGAATGCCGGCTTTTCGTCCGACAAAATGTGGAGAGGCTCGCGAGTTGTCACGATGAATTAGTGAGGTTTTTTTTTGGATGCCTTAATTATGCGGACGCAGATAAATTGCATCAATATGTAACAGTCAGAAACTGATAAATACACCGCTCTTTTCTTCCAAAATCTGACAATCTGCGCCGAAGCGTTCGTCTTGGATTGGGCACCAGACATATGCCGGCGCCGCCAACGACGAGGCAAACGATTGCGGTTTTTGACGAGCTCAATCGCGAAAGATTGCTTAGTCCAAGGTATGAAGTTGAGCGATGAAGGCGATTGCGGGTAACCGCTCGATCGACTCGAGCGATTCGACGTTCAAGCCGATCGATAGAACCAAACCTCATCGGCATCGAATTTTTATTTTATTTTGTATAACTAAATATATTAATCGCGAATGATCCGTACAAAATCCGACTATCCGAACGCTAGACGAAGATCTAGATCTCGCCGGCAACAAAACAAAGATAGATGGCGGTTCTTGTCCGTCGCACGAGATCGTCATGGCCTCGCGTGAGCGGATCGAATGTCTTCAGATCCCGCGCGCCATGTTTCGAACGACGTCCGCCCTGCCTCACACCACGCCAATTTCAAATTTCTTGTCGAGCACGGTCTCGTTCGGCGAACACGCGTCGATCAGACGCTCCGCATAGGCGACCGAGGCGCGGCGCGCATCGCCCGCATTGCTGAACGGCCGGTCGACCGCGAGCTCGAACACGCGGCTGCGCGGGGTGTCGGCCGCGTCCTGCGCGTCCCGGATACGCACGGCTGCATTGAACCCTTCTTCGTAGTTGTGCCCGAAGCCCGGCTCGGTCGGGTGATGCGGATAAACCAGCGGCTCGATTTCCAGCCCGCGGTAGAAACGGAAAGTGGTGCTCATGGTAATTCTCCTGGTGCCGCACGCTATGCTGCGGCGGTATGAGGTAAGGACGCGCGCAACCGCATCGGCATGTGTGCCGCGTGGTCGAGACGGTGGAGTGGTCTGCGCGGGAGGGGAGCTGCTCGGCCCCTGCGGAAAAGCTGCAGGAGGGGTGCCGGAACCGGTCGGCCGGGAGACTGATCACCCATCGTACGCCCAATTCGGCCTGCGCACAGCGAAAGTTCCGGCATTCGCCGAAACCGCTTGACGCTTCCCTACCCGCAGCGTAGCTTGAATCGGGCCGACGCCGGCAAGGTTCAACATCCGGCCGCAAGCGCCCGGCAAGCGCATTGATCCCGCCTTCATGCAAAACGATCGCCAAGCGATTCCGCACTACCTCGTCTTACGCGCCGATTGTCCGCCGTATGTGCTGAACGCGGACCGCCATATCCTGCGCCGCCACGCCAGCCGCCTCCTGCACGCGTTCGCGCGAGCGCGTGGCGCGCCGGCCTCGATCGCGGACGACGCCTGGAACGATTTTTCCCGCGCGGAGGCCATTCCGCTCGTCGAGCGCAAGTCGGTACGGGCTTATACGTTGATCAACGGAGCGGAAAGCGGCCATCAGCTCAGATTGTTGACCACGCTCTGAGCCGGCCTATGCGGACGCTGCGCGGCCGCGGCGGGCTCGGCAGGCGGAGAGGATGACGGATGAAGGGCCGGATCGACGCCGGATCCGGCGCGCCGCAATCGGCGCAGCGAAGCCGGGATGCGCTTATTGATCGCGCGGGTCGCTCATCGTGGCGACCTTCTCCTTGAGCCACTTCTCGACCGACGGGAACACGAACTTCGCGACATCCCCGTTCAACTGGGCGATTTCGCGCACGATCGTCCCGGAAATGAACTGGTACTGATCGGACGGCGTCATGAACATGGTTTCGACGTCGGGCAGCAGATAGCGGTTCATGCCCGCCATCTGAAACTCGTATTCGAAATCGGACACGGCGCGCAGCCCGCGCACCACGACGCGCGCGTTGTTGCTGCGGACGAAATCCTTGAGCAGCCCCGTGAAACCCATCACCTTCACGTTCGGATAGTGGCCGAGCACCTCGGTCGCGATCTGCAGGCGCTCCTCGAGCGTGAAAAAAGGCTTCTTGTTGCGGCTGTCCGCGATCCCCACGACGAGCGTGTCGAAAATCCCCGCCGCCCGCCGCACGAGATCTTCATGGCCTCGCGTGAGCGGATCGAACGTACCCGGATACACGGCGACTACCATGTCCTGTCTCCTGTTATTACGGCAATGGGCGCGGCCCCGGCCGCGTAGAACGCGCATTATTCATCATTTTCGCGGCGCAGCAAATGATAGTGAACCATCCCCGCCTTGCCGCCGCGCGCCACTTGCCAGCCCGCGAGCGCCTCGTGCGCCGCCGGATCGAGCGGCTCGCCCGATTCGACATACAGGAAGCCGTCGGGCTTCACGAGCGGCACGGCCAGGGTCAGCGCGCGCGCGAACGTGTCGGGCGCGTCGAACGGCGGATCGAGGAACACCACGTCGAACGTGCCCGGCGCGAGGCCGGCCGCCAGCCGTAGCGCATCGGCCTCGGCGATCTCGACACCGCGCGCGTCGAGCTTGTCGCGGATGGCGCGCAATTGCTGGGCCGCGCGCGCGTTGCGCTCGGCCATCACCACGCTGGCCGCGCCGCGCGAGGCGGCTTCGAAGCCGAGCGCGCCGGTGCCTGCGAACAGATCGAGACAGCGCCAGCCGCCGAGGTCCTGGCCGAGCCAGTTGAACAGCGTTTCGCGGACGCGGTCGGGCGTCGGGCGCAGGCCGTCGAGATCGAGAACGGGCAACGGGGTGCGTTTCCAGAGACCGCCGATGATGCGGATCGCGTGCGGTTTGCCGCGCGCGGTGCTGGCGGGGCGGGAAGAGGAGGCGGAACGGGGCGTGCGTGACATGCGAATCGGGCGGAATCGGGCGGAATCGGGCGAATAACCGGCGGACGACCGGGTCAAACGGGGCGGCCCGAACCGCGGCCGCCGGAAATAAGTCGCACGTTACCACAAGCCCGCGCCACGGCCTGAGGCCGCGCGCCTGATAAAATGCGCGTCTCGGTAGTAGGTAATAAAAGCCGCGCGCGCCGCGCGCCGGCTGCCCCATCATCTGGCCCGATTCCATGTTCAGTTTTTTCAAGCGATTCAAGAGCGCGAAGCCGTCGGACGAAGCGCCGACGCCAGCGCATGACGAAGCCGCGGCGCAAGCGCCGCAACCGG
>CAUPOD010000071.1:0-8822 GCA_963512745.1 uncultured Burkholderia sp.
TACGGCGCGATCGTGCCGACCGTCGCGCGCATCTTCGTGATCGATCCGCTGCGCTGCATCTGGCCGGGCGGCAACATGCTCGCGCCGCTCGGCGTCGCGGCGCTGTCGTATGCGCTGTGGGGCTGGGGCGCGCTCGTGTTCATGCGCGCATTCATGTCGGACGAGATCTGGGACGCCGCGCTCGACGATTGACGGGCCTGCGTCCTCGCGTCCTTTCTTATAAAGAAAGAGGCGGCCTATGCCGCCTCTTTTTCTTCCAGCTTTCCCGCTTTGTCCTTCAGCGCCGCGAGCGGATGCGCATCGGGCGCCCATGGGCTCTCGTACATGCGCGCGACATCGGCTTGCGTCACGTCGGCGGTGGTCTTGAAGCGCCATTGCGGCGCATTGTCCTTGTCGACGATGCGTGCGCGCACGCCTTCGATCACGTCACCGAACGCGAACGTCGTGCGCGTGAGGCCGAGATCGCGCCGCAGGCAGTCGGCCATCGTCGCGCCGCGCGCGCGTTCCACGAGTTCGAGCGCCACGGCCATCGACAGCGGCGACAGCCCTTCCATCGATTCCAGCGTATGCGCGGCCCACGCGCCGTACTGCGCGTCGCCGCGCATGGCTTCGAGCGCCGCCTCGATGGCCGCGACGTCGTGCTTGGCGAAACAGCTGTCGATCGCGGGACGCACGGCCTCGAACGCTTGCGCGGCCGGCGCCGCGTACTTGGCCGCCTGCGCGGCGACGCATGCCGTGACGGCCGCGCCGTCGTGCAGTTCCTCTTGCTGGAGAATGTCGATCAGTACGGGCATGGCCGCATCGGGCATATAGACGTCCGCTAGACCCGCGGCGAGTGCGCTGCCCGCGTCGAGCGTCGCGCCCGTGACCGCGAGGTACGGGCCGAGTTCACCCGCCAGGCGCGCCAGGAACCAGCTCATGCCGACGTCGGGGAACAGGCCGATGCGCGTCTCGGGCATCGCCATCTTCGTCGAGTCGGTCACCACGCGCAGGCCGCCCGTATGCTTGGCCGCTTGCGAAATGCCCATGCCGCCGCCCATCACGACGCCGTGCATCAGTGCGATGTAGGGCTTCGGATAGCTGAAGATCAGGTGGTTGAGCGCGTATTCCTCGGTGAAGAACGCGTCGAGCGCCGCGGTGTCGCCGCGCACGCCGGCCTCGCGCATCGCGCGCACGTCGCCGCCCGCGCAGAACGCTCGCGGATGCGGGCTGTAGATCACCACGGCCTTGACTTCGGGCGCGTCGCGCCAGTCCGACAGCGCCGCGGTCAGCGCCCGGATCATGCCCAGCGACAGCGCGTTGAGCGCTTGCGGACGATTCAGCTCCAGAAAGCCGATGCCGTTCTCGACATAGGCGCGGACTTCGTTCTGAGCGGTTGCGGCGGAAATTTCAGTCATGGTCAAAGTTCGAGCGAAAGGGTTGCGGCGCTCAATGCGCCTGCATTTTGGAAAAGAGGTTGAGCACGGCCACGCCCGCGACGATCAGCGCGATGCCGAGCACGGCGGGCCAGTCGGGCACCTGCCCGTAGACGACGATGGCGACCAGCGTGACGAGCACGATGCCCGCGCCGGACCAGATCGCGTAGACGAGCCCGACCGGCATGCTGCGCAACGTCATCGACAGGCAATAGAACGAAATGCAATAGCCGAGCACGACCACGAGCGACGGCAGCAGGCGCGTGAAGCTGCCCGATGCGCGCAGCGTAGAGGTGGCGACGACTTCGGCGACGATCGCGATCGCGAGCCAGAGAAAGCGAGGCAGAGCCGGCATGTGACCTCACTCGCGCGGCAGCGCGAGCGCCGCATAGTCGTGGCCGAGTTCCGCGCACAGCGCTTCGACGATCAGTTCGTGATCGGCGCGCTGCGGCAGCCCCGAGACGACGATCGAACCGATCGCGCCCGCGCCGGCCACCGCGAGCGGAAAACCGCCGCCGTAGGGCGCGTAGTCGGCGAGCGACAGGCCGTATTTGTCGGTCAGCGTCGCGCCGCTTTGCTGAAGCTTGAGCCCGAGCGCGTAGGAACTGCTGCGAAAGTGCTCGACCACGTTGCGCTTGCGGCGCACCCACGCGAGATTGTTCGGCGTGGCGCCCGGCAATACGGACAGGAACAGCGGCTGCCCTACCGTGCCGATCTCGATCGCGATCGCATGGCCGCGGCTTTGCGCCAGGTCGCGCAGACGCGAGCCGAACGCCCACGCGCGAGCGGCGTCGAATTGCGAGAACACGAGGGTCTTTTCTTGTAGGGCGATCGATTGCAGATCGTGAGCGATATCCATGAGGCGGCAGAAGTGAGATCGGTGCAGCCGATCGCGTTGTGGTGTTGGAGCGTGCTCCGCGATTTTAGCAGCGTGCCCGTTCGCAAATAATCTGGATATAGCGCTTGCTATGGCTAGGGAAACCACTTATAATCTCTTTTCTCAGACGCGGGGTGGAGCAGTCTGGCAGCTCGTCGGGCTCATAACCCGAAGGTCGCAGGTTCAAATCCTGTCCCCGCAACCAAGCATTCAAGCAATTGGCCCGATTTCAGCAATGAAGTCGGGCTTTTTGTTTTTCGCTTTTCCAAGCGTCGATTACGCTTCGGCCCTTCTCCGCATCGCGCCCACGCCGTCGGCACGATCGATGCCCGCGGCATATACTCCCACTGGTTTCCCACGGTGCCATGCCTCGCCTCGCGGTTCTCTCCGGCGACGCGGCAGCCGCGCCAACCCAACCGGAGCAGCCCCCGATGAGCGACAGCCCCGTCATCGCGACGATCGGCGCAACCGACTACCGCGTCCGTTTTACCGATTCGACCCACGAATGGTTCGCCGACGAGCCCGCCTCGGCCGGCGGCGGCGACACCGGCCCGACGCCCTATTCGCTGCTGCTGTCGAGCCTCGGCGCATGCACGTCGATCACATTGAAAATGTACGCGCAGCGCAAGGCATGGCCGCTCGCGGGCATGCGCGTCGAGCTGTCGCTCGAGGCCGGCAAGGAAAGCACGGCGATCCGGCGCGTGATCGCGCTCGAAGGCGAACTCAGCGACGAACAGCGCGAACGCCTGCTGCAAGTGGCCAACGGCTGCCCCGTGCACCGGCTCCTCACGCACGAAATCACGATCGCGTCGTCACTGACGGATGCCTGAGCGACGCGACCTGCCCTCCCCGATCCCGCCGAGACCCGCCATGACACAAACGATCCGCCAGCACCTGACGCCGCGCGAAAGCGACATCGGCAACCTGACCGTGCGGCGCGTGCTGCCGTCGCGCGTCCAGCACATGGTCGGGCCGTTCATCTTCTTCGATCACATGGGTCCCGCTGAAATGCCCGCGGGCGCGGGCGTCGACGTGCGTCCGCATCCGCACATCGGGCTCGCGACGGTGACCTATCTGTTCGACGGTTCGATGATGCATCACGATAGCCTCGGCTCGCTCCAGAAGATCGTGCCCGGCGACGTGAACTGGATGACGGCCGGCCGCGGCATCGCGCATTCGGAACGCTCGCCGGCAGACGACCGCGCGCACGCCCGACAGATGCACGGCATCCAGACCTGGATCGCACTGCCGCTCGAACACGAAGACGCCGAACCCGCATTCCACCATCACGAGGCGGCCACGCTGCCTTCGTTCACGCGCGACGGCGTGCATATCCGCGTGATCGCGGGCAGCGCGTTCGGCTATACGTCGCCGGTCGCGGTGTTCTCGCCGACGCTGTACGCGGTCGCGGACTTCTCCGCCGGCAGCGCGTTCGATCTGCCGCCCGAGCACGAGGAACGCGGCGTGTATCTCGTGGCGGGCGATCTGTCGATCGACGGCGAAGCGCTCGAGGCCGCGACCATGGCCGTGCTCGAGCCGGGCTCGACGGTGCGCCTGGCCAGCGCGAACGGCGCGCGCGTGATGCTGCTCGGCGGCGCGCATCTGCCGGGCGAGCGGTTCATCGAATGGAATTTCGTATCGAGTTCGCGCGACAAGATCGAGGCCGCGAAACGGGCTTGGAGCGACCGCACGTTTCCGCAGGTGCCCGGCGAGGACGAATGGATTCCGCTGCCGGGCACGGCGCGGCCCTGAAGACGGCGCGCGACGCACCACGCCGCGCCGGCCGCAATTCGATTACGAACGGCTATGCTCGGCGACGTCGTACGCCGCGTCGGAGCAAGCCTTGCCGCGTCCGTGCTTCTTGCTTTGATATAGCGCGGCGTCGGCGCGCTGCAGCAGCATCGCGGAGGACAGTTCGGCCGGATGCAGCGAGGCTGTGCCGATGCTGACCGTCACGCATTTATGGTTCGTGAAATCGTCCTGCACGGGAATGCGCCGGTTTTTGACGGCATCGACCATGCTGTTGCCGATCAGTTGCGCTTCCTCCGCGCCGACGTCCGCGAGCACCGCAGCGAATTCGTCCCCGCCGTAGCGTGCGAACGTACCGCCGAACGACGCGACGAGCGCATGCAGCGTGTCCGAAACGATCTTGATGCAGTGGTCGCCGGCCTGATGGCCGTGGCTGTCGTTGTAACGCTTGAAATGGTCGATGTCGATCATCATCACGGTCAGCGGCCGGTTTTCGAGCTTGGCGCGCGTGTATTCGTCCGCGAGCACCGTATCGAATTTGTGCCGGTTGGCCACGCCCGTGAGCGCATCGGCCTCGCTGAGGCTCTTGAAGAAATTCTTCTGCTCCATCAGGCGGCTGCGGCGCGACGCGTCGTTCATGTGCGCGAGCACGCGGTATTCGTAGGTGAGCGCACGCTCGATCTTATTGACGAGCAGGCACACCGCGGTCAGCGGCACGGCCGAGCAAAACGTAAAAATATAGGCAGCCTGAACCGTGCTCGCGGCGGACGAGTCTGGCGGAAAAACGCCGGGCAGCAGATGGACGGCGACTCGCACGAAATACACCGCGCATTCGAGCGCCAGCGAAGCCGTGAACAGATCGCGCGCGACGGACGGCTCGCCATGGCGCGCCACGGTCCACAGCTGGATCGCGCCGAACACGCATAAGGCCGCGGTGAATGCCGCGTGCTGCATCGGGTAGCTGGGCAGACTCCCGCGGTACCACACCACGGCTAGCGCAATGATCGTCGCGTACGCCAACACGGCGCATCCCAGGTTCGCGCGCCGGAAAAAATCGCGCACGCCGAGCGCCTGCATGGCCGCGCCGATCACCACGAGAAAATCGGCGGCACTGATGTACGGCGACGGCGCGCCGAGCCATTTTCCGTACATGGCGCACGCCACGACGATGATCGAAAACCCGCCGATATAGGTTCTAAGGCCGCCGAAGCGAAACGTGCTGAGCCGGTAGGAGAAAAGCACCGCAAGGAACACCGCCATCGACATGATGGCTGACATCAAGAAAAATGGCCGGTAGTCGATGCCACTCACGATTGTCTCGATCTTATTGATTATTTATGGAGAACCGCATATCGGTATTCATTGCTCGTACCCAGTGTGGAAGGCGAAAATTCGGAAGTAAAGTTACACGCGGCGCGTAATCGCTCACGGCGATCAGTACAGTTGATCTAACGAATGCCATGCGGATTGTCATGCTCGCATGCGGCCGCCTCGCTCGCATGACCGCGTATCTGCGGAACCGTGGCCTCAAGATGGTGCAGCTGTGCAGCCCTACGCACCGCGATGACGCCGGCTCGCGCGAAAGTTGCCGCGACAGCCGCCTCCGCCTGCCCGCGCGCCCGATTGCCCCGTACCGTTCGGCGGCGCATGCACGGCCTTGATACGCGCGCGCTTCACGCATCGGGCATATTTTTTGCTCATCTCCTACAGGCCGGGTCCGCCCGGCACACAACCCGAGCACGTCCGGCGATGGCGCCCTGGCCGGAAGGCCAAGGGCGCTTTTTGTCTTTGACGTCCAGCTGTTTGCTTGCGCCGTTTGTCCGAACCTCGATAACGTTGGATGCGATCCCATGCCGCCAAGATCCGCACCGAATTCCCGCGCCATGCCCCGGAGCCCGACGCGCCCCACACTGAGCTATCTGCTCGCGGCGCGGCGCTGCGAACTCGCCGGCCTCGAATTGCTGGACGGCACCTGCGCGCTCGTCACGCGCGTGAGCGATCTCGTGCACGTACTGCAGAAAGAGCGCGGCTATTCGAACGTGTATCTGTCGAGCGGCTCCGACCAGCTCGCGCCGGCGCTCGCCTCGATTCGCGATGCGGCGTCCGCCGTCGAACAGCAACTGCGCGACTTCCTTGCGGCGAGCGAGCCGGATGCCGCGCAGACGGCCGCGCGTGCGCGCTTGCTCAATTGCATCGCGCAAGGTCTGTACTGGCTCGACGAATTGCCGGATCTGCGCTGGCAGGTGCGCGAGCGGCGCATCGCGACGCACGAGGCGACCGTGCGCTTCACGCGCCTGATCGGCGCGCTGCTGTCGATCGTGTTCGAGGCGGCGGATTCCGCGCTCGATCCGGACGTCACGCGCACGCTGGTCGCGCTGTTCAACTTCATGCAAGGCAAGGAGCTGAGCGGGCAGGAGCGCGCACACGGCGTGATGGGCTTCACGGCCGGTTATTTCAGCGCCGAGGAAAAACTGCGCATGGCCGATCTGCTCGAACGCCAGCTGCGTTCGTTCGAGATCTTCGCGCAATACGCTTCGGGCACCGCGCAGCAGGCTTGGCGCGAAGCGCAGGCGGCTGGTAGCCAAATCGAGCCGATGCGCAAGGTCGCGCTGAACACGCAGCCGGACATGCCCGTCGATCCGAGTTTGTGCGAACTCTGGTACGACGTCTGTACGGAGCGCATCGACGCGATGCGCTCCGTCGAGCGTCTGCTCACGGCCGAACTCGGCGAACAGTGCCGCCGCCGCATCGACGAAACACGCGCCGAACTCGACAACCATCGCCTGCTGCTCAACCACTTCGGCGAACAGCTCGATGCGCATACGCCCGCGCTGCTGTTCAACGTGCAGGCGCGTGTGCTCGGGACGGTGCCGCCCGACGGCGTCGGGCAGGAAATGGAGCGCTCGCTGCTGGACCTGATCCGCGCTCAGACCGCGCGCATGCAGGAAACCGAGGCCGCGCTGCATTCGACGCGCAGCGCCCTCGACGAGCGGCGTCTGATCGAGCAGGCCAAGTGGCTGCTGATCGCGCGCCACGGGCTGACCGAACAGGCAGCGCACGACAAGCTGCAGCAAGCCGCGATGAACCATGGCGTGTCGCTCGGGGAAATCGCGCGGCGCATACTTGATACGCAACGCGGGGAAGCGGGCGCGAACCCGGGCGGGACGGCGAGCGGTTAGCGCCACGCGTGCAAGCACTGCCCCGTGCGGCGCGCGCCGTCGCGATAGACGATTCGGCCGTCGCCCGGTTTATTCCACGTGCAGCGCCGGAGAAATCACGACACGCCCCGCGAGCGAACAGTCGGGCGCCAGCGTGCCGTGCTCGATGGTCAGCGAGGAGCTCGCGTTGCTCCACACCGGCACGATCTTGGACGGCCCGCAATCGCCGAACAGCGGCACGTGGGCGCCCATGTTGTCGATCTGCAATTGCGTCGGGCTCAAGGCTTCGCCGGTCCACGGCGCCGTGTCGCTGACGAGCGGCTTGATCAGGTTGCAGCGCCCGTTGCCCGCGAACTTGACCGCGGTGATGCGCACGTCGGCGTTGGGCTTGATCGTGCCCGTCAGCGTGACCTCGCAGTTCGTGGACAGCGTCAGCTTGCTCATCGCGAGATGGCCCGAGACGGTCATCGGCTCGCCGGCCGGGTCGAGCGGGAGGCCGTCGGCGCGCGTCACGGTCACGGCGCCGGCGGACGCGGCCCAGAGCAGGCATGCGGCGCCCACGGCAAAGAAGTAGCGAACATTCATGTCGAAACCATTGTCGATCCGATTGCATGACGGCGGCGCCCACGACGCGAGCCCCTCCGCGCAGTCTAATCGACCGCCCCGCCCGTTCGCGGCGTTCCCGACTAGAGGCACTGTCCCAAACGGGCATGTCCCAAACGGGCACGTCCCAGACGGGCATGTCCCAGCCACTTTTCCGGAAATCGCCATGCCGTGGCTCCCGGAATCAACAATCCATGACAATTGCGCGCCGGTTTTCGCCGGTATTTGAATGTGCTTAACAGATACGCGCCCGAAAATTTGCCAATATGAAGTCAAGGCAGTACGGCAGCGCCTACCAACAATCGGCTTGATCGATGCGAGCGATCGAGCGCGACGGGGCCAACTAGGTAAGAGGCGCGTGATACCGCCCAGGCAAGGCTATCTCCAACAAAAGACCGCTCGCTCCACGGAACGAGTGCGACGGGGCCGCTAATTTTGAGATTTCCGCTGTGCCGCGCCCCACGCGGCCGATCATGCGGCGGATTTCGAGGCGGCCGCGCAGCCGCGCCATATCTAGCTCATGCCGTGCTGCCCCCTTTTTCCGAACGTCTGCGCGGCGTCCGCGCGCAACGCGACTTGCGCGGGGACGCCGCGCATGTCAATGTAATCGTTTCCCTTCGCTTCAGCCCCATGCGCAAGACGCGCCATATCGAACTCGATTTTCTTCGCGGGTTCGCGCTGCTACTCATTCTGGTCGATCACATCGGCGGGAGCGTGCTCTCGCGCGCGACGCTGCACGCGTACGCGCTGTGCGACGCGAGCGAGATGTTCGTGTTCGTCGGCGGCCTGAGCGCCGAGCTCGCCTACGACAAGCTCTGCTCGCGCGCGGGCAGCGCCGTGGCACGCGAGCGTCTGCTGCGCCGGGCCGCGCAGCTGTACGTCGCGTTTCTCGCCACGGCCGGCTTGATGCTGCTGATCGCGGCTTGCCTGGACCGTTTCGCGATCGACGCGCCGAATCTGCCGAGCAGCGACCTCGACGACCTGTTCGATACGCCGTTCGGCACCGCGCTCGATATCGCG
>CAUPOD010000072.1:0-8737 GCA_963512745.1 uncultured Burkholderia sp.
CAGCGCACCCGCGCCCGTTGCGCCGTCGTTCGCATAGTTGCCGCCCTGTGTGCCGCCATCGTTGACGCTGTAGTAATGCGTCCGACTCTTCTGTACGGTCGTGGTCAGGTTGCTGATCTCCTGGTTCGTCTGGTACAGCTGCGCGCCGTTCACGGCATCGGTCGAGGTCGCCGTCAGCGCACCGGGGGCGATGTTGGTGATTTTGTTGCCGCCGTTGTCGAGCCCGGCCGACGTGAGGCTCACGGGTGCCGCGCCGCCGCCGACCGTCACGCCGGCACTGCTCATCGTCGTATTGCCGGTCGTCACGCTGCTGAAGATGGGATTGTCCGCGACTTGGATTTGCAGCTTGCCCGTCGTTGGATCCGCGTACGTCTGCACGTTCTTCGACGAGTAACTGCCTGGCGTTGCGACACCGGAAATATCGAGGCTCGTGGCGGCCAATTGTGTCGTCGAACCGATCACGGTCAGCGTGCCCCCGAGATTCTCGTGAATCACGTCGCCGTTCGCGTCCGCGAAGTTCAGGCCCACGCCGGTCAATGTGCCCTGCAACCCGAACAGTTGCGCACCGTTCACGGCATCGGTCGAGGCCGCCGTGACCGTGCCGGGCGCGACGTTGGTGATCTTGTTGCCACCGTTGTTCAATCCAGCTGACGTGAGACTGACGGGGCTGCCGGCCGCGGGTGTGATCGCGATGCCGTGCGCGCCGAGCGCGGTTTGGTTGCCTGCGACATCCGTGGTGGTCGTGCCCGTTCCGCTGACGACCGTGATGTTGCCGGACGCGTCGGTCGTCGTAAGCGTCGTTGCGATCAAGTTCGGGTTCGTATCGATCGTGACGTTCGTGCCGGTCTGCGCGATCTTGAGGTTGCCGCTCGCGCCCGGCGACAGATCGACCGTCGCGCCGGCCGGCACGGACGCCGCCGCCGCGCCGTTGCCGTTCGTCGACAGCTTCCATCCGCCGTTCGCGGCCAGATTCGCGATCGCTTGATCGGTCGCGTATAGCTGCGAGCCATTGACCGCATCGGTGCTCGCCGCGGCGACCGCGCCGGGCGCGACGTTGACGAGTTGCCGCTCCACCCCCGCGCCGCCCACGCTGACTACACCGGCGGCGGTACCCGCATACGCATACGAAATGCCATTGATCGTGCCGCCGCTCACCTGCGCGTACGCTTTGTCCGTGCTGTTGCTGCCCAGCGCGACGCTGTTGGCGAACGCCGATTGCGCGCTCGTGCCGATGGCGGCGCTGTTGGTGTTGCTCGCCTGCGCGCCGTTCCCCACGGCCACCGAACTGGCGCCGGATGCGACGGCATTCGGGCCGGCCGCGATCGCCTGGTCGCCGGTCGCGCCCGTGTAGCCTAGCGTGGAGTTGCCCTGGACGGTCGAATTGGCATGGAAATACGGCGTCGAGGCCGATATCGCGGTGTCCGCCGCGGTATTGACCCATTCCGAGCCGTTCCACATATAGAGCCCGGGCACGAGGCCGTTGGCGGTCGTCGTGTTATAGACGAGCGAGCCCGTGACCAGCGCCCCGCTGCCTTTCGGATAGGCGTCCGTATCGGTGGAGCTGGTCAACGCCACGTCCGACAAGTTAACGGTTGCCGCACTCGCAGCCGCCGCGGCCGCCATCAATCCGACGGCGACGGCCACCCTCGCGCTGCGGCTCTTCTTTCCCCGCGCCGGCGCGCATTCAGAAACGACGACCCAGCTTCCCCGGGCCTCACTCCAAATGGAGCGATAGTTCTCGTTCATTTTGACCACCCTGATTTTAAAATCCCTCGTAGCCAATCAAAAGAAAACAGCCGAATTACCTCACATCAATTTCTAATAATTAGTAATACTTATTTATTGATATAGATAAAAAGATCCCCATGCACTTAATTCTGAAAATCAAAATGGATGGTCTCCCGACTTCCCGTATTACCTGCTCAATAACAAATCCATATCTATCGCGCCGGCCGGTGCGCAAGCTGGCGGCATGCGATCAAGGTCAGGTTTTTTACGGACGAGACGAGCCATCGCCGGTGCGGCGACACGGTTCAGGTATTCGAGGCATGGCCGAATCGGCGGGGCAAGCACCCCCAAGCATTCCTTAGACGGTCAGGATGCGATCCCGCAGATCAGCGGCAGGTCTCCCACGTCGGTTTCTAATAATTGGCGGATTTGTATTTTTATCTCCCGAAATAATTTTTCTGGAGTTATTTCCGCATGAAGCATGCCAACCGCCTCGTCTTTTTAAATCCGGACAATTTCTTTTGAAGCGAGCTGCGCAAACGTTATCAATGTTTCACGCATGAAACATCGATTTATATCGTTACGTAACACGGGGCGTAACAATAAAATCAGACTATTCAATAGGCGAACAAATGTTTTTATTTCCGGACATCGCACGGCCCGCGCGCCGGCAATAAAAAACCCGCCGCGGCGGCGAGCCGGGCGGGTTGCGCTGGCCGGCCGCGCAAGCGCGGCGCCGCGTCGTCTATCTCAACCCTGCAGACGCTTGGCGATTTCGGTCACGCGCGCGCCGTACAGCTTGGCGGTTTCGAGGTCGCCAGTCGGAATTTCGTCGGCGCCGACATCGGCCGGCGATTGCACGAGCGAGCCGACCGAACCACCGAGGTTATTGATGTCGGCGCGCGTCGCGCTCTTGGTGTTGGCCGGCAGCAGGCCCAGGCTGACCCACAGGCCGCCCTGCTGCGAGGCCAGCGTCTGCATGTAGATCAGCGACAGCTGCTTGTCGCCGTTCAGGCTCGCGCTGTTCGTGAAACCACCGAACACCTTGTCCTGCCAGCCGCGCGTCATCCAGACCTTGGAGGTCGCGTCCGCGAATTTCTTGAACTGCCACGCCACCGAACCCATGTAGGTCGGCGAGCCGAAAATGATCGCCGGCGCGGCATGCAGCGTGGCCCAGCCGGCCTCGCTCACGTTGCCTTCGGCATCGATCTCGACCAGATCGGCGTCGGCGCCCGCTGCGACATATTCCGCGACGCGCTTGGTATGGCCGTAACCCGAAAAGTAAACGACGGCAGTTTTTGCCATGAATGCACTCCATGCATAGGTTGACGTTGAATCGGATAGACCGGCGCCGGACGGCGTAAGGGCGCGTGGGTCAGTTCGAGCGTCAGTCTATTGCATGCGTGCGATTTCTGCTGACATGGCCGCTATTCCGTCGCGAGCGGGCATGATCGCTCGATCGGCCGTTTCAATAGCCGTCGGTCGTCGGACACTTGAGGTTGCAGCCGTTTTGATCGCCGAGATCGCCCTTCTTGCGCAGATCGGAAGGCCTGCCGCTTTGATATTTTTTCGACGGCGCCGAAGCCGCGAACGGCATCTGCGGATGCTCGTTGAAATGGAACTGGTCGTCGGTCAGCACGCCCATCGGCAGCCCCGGCGAGTTCTGCGCCCATGCGTGGGACGCGCACAGCATGGAGACGCCGGCCGTCAGCGCGGCTGCGGCCAATAAATTTTGTACTTTCATAAATTTTCCGCGCCGCATGAGCGCCTTGATCTCGATCTCGAAACAACCGTGGAAGCGTCAAGCGTAGCGCAAAACCCTGGATCTCTGCAGGCTACGCTCCGTGGCGTTGCGTTACCGATTACTTCACGCACGCGGGCGGGTGCCGCGAGCTATGGGAAAATGCGCGGTTTGAAACCGACCGTCCGTCATGGAAACCGTATTCGACCAAGCCTATGCCGCGCATCGGGCCGGCGGCCCGGCCGAGGCCGAGCGCGGCTACCGCCAAGCGCTGCAAGCGGACTGCGCACATGTGGATGCGCGTCATCTGCTCGGCGTGCTCTGCCATCAGCAGGGCCGCCACGCGGAGGCCGCGGAGCTGATCCGCGCGGCGCTCGCGCAACGCCCGCGCGACGCGGGGCTGCACTTGAACCTCGGTAACGCGCTGAAGGCACAAGGCGCACTCGCGGCCGCGCTCGACAGCTTTCGCGACGCGCTCACGCTCGCGCCCGATTTTCCGCTCGCCTATTTCAACCTCGGCAATACGCTGCAGGCGCTCGGCCGCCACGACGAAGCCGCGCGCGCGCTCGCGCGTGCGCAGGAACTCGCGCCCGAGGATGCGGCGATCAGTAACAATCTCGGCAATGCGCTGGCGGCGCTCGGCGAACACGAGGCGGCGTGCGCCGCATTCCGGCGCACGCTCGCACTGCGGCCCGGGCATGCCGGCGCGCACAATAATCTCGGCATGGCGCTCAACGCGCTCGGCCGGCCGGATGCGGCGCTCGAACAGTTCCGCGCGGCCGTGGCCGGCGAAGCGCGCTTCCCGGCCGCGCACTTCAATCTCGGCAATACGCTGGCCGCGCTCGGCCGCCACGCGGAAGCCGCGGCCGCATTCGAGGCCGCGCTCGCGCTGCAGCCGCAATTCACGCCGGCGCTGCTCGGGCTCGGTCACGCGCTTGCCGCGCTCGGACGCCACCGCGAAGCGCGGTCCTGCTTCGAGCGCATGCTCGGACTCGATCCGGCCAGCGTGCCCGCGTGGCTCAATCTCGGCGCGGCCCACCATGCGCTCGGCGAGCACGAGGCGGCCGTGCGCGCGTTCGACGAAGTGCTGCGGCGCGAGCCCGGGCACGCGCTCGCGCAGGTGCAGCGCGCGGTCACGCTGCTGACGCTGCGCGATTTCGCGCGCGGCTTGCCGGCTTACGAGGCACGTCACGCATTGCCGGGCGCGCAGGATTGGGCGCCGCTGCCGCGCTGGCGAGGCGAGCCGATCGGCGCACGCACGCTGTTCGTGCCGGCCGAGCAAGGTTTCGGCGACACCGTGCAATTCGCGCGCTTCGTACCGCTCGCGCGGGCGCGATGCGCGCGCCTGATTCTGCAAGTGCAGGCGCCGCTCGCGCCGCTGTTCGAGGCGATGGCGAATGCGTGGGACGTCACCGTGATCGCGGCCCCGTCCGACGAGGTCGGCCACGCGGCGCCACCGGACGCGGATCTCGTGTGCCCGCTCATGAGCCTGCCGTTCGCCCTCGGGATCGGCGCGGATGAACTGGGCGCACCGCGTCCTTATTTGCGTGTGCCCGAGGCGGCGCAAGATGGGGCAGTTGCCGCTGCAGGCTCAACCGCACATGCACATGCGGTACCGCTCAACGCCGCTGCAATCCCCCCCGTTTCGCCTCGCCCGCGCCGTTTCGGCCTGGTGTGGTCGGGGCGCATCCAGGCGCAGGAAAACCGCGCGCTGCCGCTCGCGGCGCTCGCGCCGTTGTTTGCGCTGCCCGATGTCGAGTGGGTCGTACTGCAGCCCGAGCTGACGGAAATGGACGCCGTCGCCTTGGCTACGCATCCGCACGCGGCACGCATTCGCCGTCCGCCCGCGCCCGCGGATTTCGCCGAGACGGCGGCGCTGCTCGACACGCTCGACGGCGTCGTCTCGATCGATACGGGCGTCGCGCACTTGGCCGGCGCGCTCGGCAAGCCGCTGTGGCTGATGCTGCCGTTCGCGGCCGATTGGCGCTGGTTCGATGGCGAGACGAGTCCTTGGTACCCGAGCGCTCGGCTGGTCAGGCAGACCGAACCGGGTGCGTGGGATGGGGTGGTGGCACGTGTGGCGGACGAGTTGGCCGCGCGCCGATACGAATCGCGAACCGCGCCGACACCGACCGTCCGCGCAAGCACGAGCGCGTAAAAAAAGCGGCGCCGAAGCGCCGCGTTTTCCGATATCGATCGAACGCCGGCAGCGAACGATTCGCGCGCCGCCAGACGTTACTCGCTATGCTCAAGCCGCCTTATATTGCAAACGCGCCTCGCGCTTGCGATACAGCACGAGCGCCGCGATCAGCCCGCAGGCGGCCGCCGCGCTGAGCCACAGCCCCGGCGCGGCCTTGTTGCCGGTTTCGTGAATCAGGAACGTCGCGATCGCCGGAGTAAAGCCGCCGATCGTCGTCGCCAGGCTATAGGCGAGCGAGAAACCGGCCGTGCGCACGTTGGCCGGCATGACCTCGGTCAGCGCGACCACCATCGCGCCGTTATACGAACCGTACAGGAACGACAGCCACAACTCGACGGCCAGCAGCGCGCCGAACGACGGCGCGTGCACGAGCCACTGCATCGCAGGATAGACGCTGACCAGCGTCAGCACGGTAAACGTCACGAGCAGCGGCAGACGCCCGACGCGGTCCGACAGCGCGCCCGCGAGCGGCAGCCAGATCAGGTTCGACACGCCCACGCAGACGGTCACGATCAGCGCGTCCACGGCCGACAGGTGCAGCACTTCCTTGCCGAAAGTCGGCGTGTAGGCCGTGATCATGTAGAACGACACGGTCGTCATGATGACCATGCCCATGCCGGCCAGCACGATGTTCCAGTTCTGCAGCATCGACTTCGTGATCTCGGCGATCGTCGGACGGTGCGGCTTGTTCAGGAACTCCTCGGTTTCCTGCAGCGAACGGCGGATCAGGAACAGGAACGGCACGATCAAGCAGCCGAGAATGAACGGCAGGCGCCAGCCCCACGCGGCGACGGCCGACTCCGGCAGCGCCGAATGCAGGATCACGCCGACCAGCGCGGCGAACACCACGGCCACCTGCTGGCTGCCCGACTGCCACGCGGTATAGAAACCCTTGTTGCCCTTGGTCGCAATCTCCGACAGATATACGGACACGCCGCCCAGCTCCACGCCCGCGGAAAAGCCCTGCAGCAGACGGCCGAGCAGCACGAGCGCCGGCGCGAGATTGCCGATCGTGGCATAGCCCGGCACCAGCGCCACGGCAAGCGTGCCGATCGCCATCAAGGCCAGCGTCAGGATCAGGCCCTTGCGTCGGCCGTGACGATCGATATACGCGCCCAGCACGATTGCGCCGATAGGACGCATCAAGAAGCCCGCGCCAAACACCGAAAGTGTCAGCAGCAGCGAAGCGTACGCGTCTCCACTCGGAAAATAGGTCTTGGCAATCGCGGACGCGTAATAGCCGTAGACCATGAAGTCGTACATTTCCAGGAAGTTGCCGCTCACCACGCGAAATACAGTCCGGAATTTGGACTCTTGCTTGGCGTTCTGGGACGCGATAGTCATTGTGTCTCTCTGATATGAATACCCCTCACGACGCAGCCGCTTGCGGGGAAACAAGGGGATTGGGAGCGGCGCATCGGACGCGGCTGACTGATCGCTCTTATTTGCCCGACAGCTGCGCGAGCGCTATCTTACTCGTCTTATATAAAAGCGTGTTGATGCGGCCCGAGGCCGGCGCCGTGCGCGCCAAGCCGCGCCGGGCTTGGCTGGGTGGCCGAAACGGTACGCGCCGTTACAGCCGCGTATTGCGCGCGGCGCGCAGGAACGTATCGAGCAACGGCGTGCAATCGAGCAGATCGGGGCCGCCCTTGTGGTGGAATTCCGGATGCCACTGCACGCCGACCACGAACGGCGCGCGGCGGTAGCGGATGCCCTCGATGATGCCGTCCGGCACCGACACGGCCTCGACTTCGAGATCGCGCCCCAACTCGCGAATCGCCTGGTGATGGATCGAATTGACGATGGCGTCGTGGTGCGGGAACAGCTTGGCCATGGCCGCGCCGTCGGGAAAGCGGATCGTGTGGGTGTGCTGGTCGTAATGTTCGCTCACGTGCGCGCCGGCCGCGGGGACATCGGTGGCGATGTCCTGGTACAGCGTGCCGCCGAACGCGACGTTGATCAGTTGGCAGCCGCGGCACACGCCGAGCACGGGCTTGCCCGCGTCGATGAACTCGTGCAGCAGTTCGAGTTCGTACATGTCGCGCACGCGGTCGCCGGGCCACTCGGGACGCGCGTCGGCCGCGCCGTAGGTCTGCGGCGAGACGTCCGCGCCGCCCTGCAGCAGCAGGCCGTCGAGATGCTTGGCGTAGTCGCGCAGACGGATCTTGCTCGGATGCAGGATGCCCTGCGTGCCGACCGTCGGGATCATGAACACGAGCACGTCGCGCGCCATGACCCAGTGCGCGATCGATTCCTCGAGATATTGCAGCGTCTTGCCGCGCAGGCCGGGCGCGCCCGGTTCCGGATGGAAAATCCGCGCGGACACGCCGATGCGCAGCGTGCGCTGCGTGATGCGCTCGCCCGCGCGCTGGAACACACGCCGCGCGCGCGCGCCGAGCATGCGGCCGAGCACGGACCACGGCGTGTCGCTGCGCTTCAGATAGGCCGGCAGCGCGGCGGACTGATGATCTTCGGGCGGCGGCCGGAACGCCTCGAAATCGGGCGGCATGCCGAAGCCGGGCGGCGGGCTGCCGGGTTTCGGCGCGGGATCGGGGTCGGACTCGGAGGCGGACGGTTGCGGGGCCGCTGGCTGCTCTTCGGACGGCTTGGCCGCGGAGGATTTCGCTGCCGCGGCGTGCGCTTCGGACGGCGTGCCCGCCGAGGGTTGCGGGGCCGCGGGGTGTTCGTGGGGCGGCTTGGCGGCCTCCGGCGCGTTCACCTCGGGAGTGGCGGCCGTCTCGTGAGAGGCGGCCCCTTCGCCGTACGTATCGGCGTCATCTACTGGCGTGTGTTCGCTCATAACAGAAAGGATTCGTCCCGCAAGCCTTCGATGTGAATCGATTATCCCGTAGCATACGCTGCTCTACAATGCTCGGCACGCGCGGCCCACCCGGCCGCACGCTTACAGCCCCGAATTCGATGCCGACCTTCGCTCCGTTCCCCCCGCTCGCCCAGCTCGCCGCCGACCTTGCGCGCGGCGCCGTCACCAGCCGCACGCTGCTCGAAACCGCGCTCGAACGCATCGCCGACACGGCGGGCCAAGGCCGCACCGCGTTCGTCTCGGTCGA
>CAUPOD010000073.1:0-8669 GCA_963512745.1 uncultured Burkholderia sp.
CTGCCGACACTTTGCATGGACGCGAACAAGCCTACGAAAACGATCCCGTATGGTGTCCGGCTTGCAATACGATGGGGGTCGTCAAGTCAGAGGGCCCACATCATTCGATGACCGGCCCCGATGGCCGTCAGGCCGCGCTCACCGATGACCTTTGCATTTGCAAATGTTCAACGCCACCGAGACTCATTGCGTCACAGTCGGTGTCATATACGGAAGCCTAGCCTCCCGGCAGCTTGGCTCTTTGTTTCGATGTCGCAAAGTCATTTAACGACATACCAAAGCGCATCCGCCGTCGCATTGGCGTCCTTGGATTTACCTGTCGTCCGCGCTGCAGTAGCAGGCACACTCGCGGCTTGCGGCGGAGTCGCCTTCTTGTTCACCGCCACATTGGCAACTGAAGGCGCCGCCGTAGGTTGCGCCGTCGCATAACTGCGTGCCGGATGAGTAGGGGACGTCGTAGTCGCATACCAAAGCGCATCCACGGAGGAGGCCGATTGGCTCGCCGCCGATGCGTTCCCCGTTTGCGTCGCACGATTCTCCCCAGCCTTAGCTCCAACCGATTTCCCGGCCGCTCCCCCATCCCCCGCCGAACCAACCTTCTCCGCGCGCGCCTCCAAAGCCCCCATCTGAAACACCAACACTTGCGCGGGCCGTGAAATTACCGCATACGGATACTGCAAATCCCAACGCAGCAATACGCGTCCGGTCTTCGTTTCCGCGAAGATTGCCGGCACGTGCTTCATATCGGTGAACTGCACAAACACCTTCTTGCCATCGTCGAATACCTGAATAGGTTTCGCGTCGTCGGCTCCGGTTACGGTCCAATTAAAGTTATAAGCAGCCGCCGAAGCCTGCGTGATATCCGTCCCGGAGGCAGGGGGCGGCGCAGCGGGCATACCGGGCGTGCCCGCATTGGCATTGCCGCGCGCTCGCGATATTTGCGCGGACGAAACGTTTAATGCGGCAAACGGATCGTATGATTGCGGCGGCGTAAAAGAAGGCGGAAGAATCGGCATGGTCGAATCCGATGAACCGGATAGGGCATGAGCCATATCGTAAACTTTGCGCGCATAGATGATGCGCTTGTCGGGCGATGCGGCATTGTACGCGCCAACGGCATTCCAGGTCGGCCCGAGCTGACGGATGTTCTCCGACAGAATCCATGCGCCCACGTAGGCATTGGTACACGGGTCGAACAGGCTCTGCTGTGTGATGCCTTCTCGCGCCAGGCGCGGCAGCCACGAGCTGTTGATCTGCATGAGGCCGATATCGAACGTGCCGTTGCTGTTCGGGTTGACCGCGTTGCTTTTGGTCCCCGATTCGACCTGTGCGATAGCGCGCATCAAGTTCACGTTGACGTGCTGAAATGCCGCGGCGTCCTCGATGCAGTCGGCCTGGGCCACGCCGCTCAAACCGAGTAGTACCAATGTCGCCATCAGCATTCGGCCAGAATGGAAACGACACGGTACTCGTCGGCGTAGCTGCCGCGCGAGCGCTTTACGACCCGGCTCGGAATTCAATCCGGCGATTCCTTGCACGTCCATCATTCGTATCGTTCGATGCCACCGGCTGATCCGGTCCTACGCCCGTCGTGGTCAATTGCTGCGACGGAATGCCTTTCTCGACGAGATAACCCTTAACGGCTTCGGCGCGCGCTTGGCTAAGCGCGATGTTCGAGGCCCGATTACCCGCATTGTCGGTATGTCCGATGATCTCGACCGTGCGTGTGTTGTTCAATTTCGCCAGCACGGCTGCCATTTGATCGAGGATTGCCCGGCCCTGCGGCGTCAGCGTGGCGCTTCCCGTCTCGAATTCGATCGTGCGATTCGCAAGCGCCTTGTCGAGCAAGCCCTGTTCGGACGAGCTCACGCGCAACCCGTTGCGAATCGTGTAAGTCGGATCGAGTGACGTCGCCATATCGCTGGCGACTTGCTGCCGCAGCGCCTCGTTACCGACTTCGCCATGCACGTCGACGTTCGTTCCGTCGATACGCAGTTCGCCTTTGTGGACTTGCTTGAGTCCGGGCCCGATTAGTTTCTGCACGTTGGCCGACCAGTTCGGTGGCGTGGCGACGCTGGCCACTTCGATCTGATCCACGACGTTGGCAGCGCCATAGGTATTGCGTAGCTTGGCCAGTACTGCTTCCCGCGTGGCTTCGTCCGGTACTTTGCCGCCGACCACGACCTGCCCGGGAGCGGTAGCGGAAGCGACGTTACTGCCAGTGGCCGGTGCGATCGGCGTGGCGCTGACCGCCCCGCCATTGCTGACCGGCGTGACCTGCGCAGATTGGGCAAAGGCAGAGAGAGGGAGCGCCCCGAGCATCACACTGGTAAGCACGGGACTCAGCTGTGTCCCCAGCCGTTTCAAGCGCATGAATTTAGAAACCTCACGCATGGCCGTCATTCCCGACAAAGGCTTCGCGGAACGTATCGATTGCTATCTTCAACGACAGGTTCGGTTGTTCGAGATAGCTGACCAGCTTGCTGATTCCGCTGTCGTTCTGGACGTGTTCGTCGATCCATTCCGGGTCGTCGATATCGATGTTGTGCGTCGCATAGGCCTGCGGGTCCAGCACGCTGTGCAACGTAGCGGCCGATGCGCCGCTGAACCCGATCACGAGCCGTTCGCGCTGCGCGATCGTGCCGATGAAAATCACGAGCTCGAAATCGGCCTTCGAAACGAACGGCGCAATCAGTTCGAGCCAGAAGGACGCCACGAGGCTGCGATAGAGCGGGTCGGTCGGCAGCGGCAGCGTCAACCCGCGTTCGAGCTGCGTCGAACCGCTCGTCATGACGGGCCGCAACAGCGATCCGAGCGCGAGCATCGCACCGCGGAGACGTACGGGGTGGCCGTTGGCGAGCAGCATCTGCTCGAGTCCCGACAGCGTCTGGTGTTCCACGAAATCGCTGAACGTGTTGCCGTGCTGATTATTCGCGCCGCCGATATCCACCGGCACTTGCAATTCGCCGAGTGCATGCAGTGCCGCCGTACTGTCGTTTTCGCCTAGCAACGGCTGCATCTGGGCTGCGACGCGCGACCACAAGCGTGCCAGCGCGAGCGGGCTGCGCGCCAGAAACGCGAGCGGCTGCTCGACCGCGAGCGCGGTCGCGGCGAGAAACGGGAAGCGGCGCGAGGACTGGTCGTGGCTAGCCACGATATGGCCGGCGATTGCGAGCCGGCTATGCGAGCCGAGGAACGCGAAATGCAGCGGCTGCATTCCCGCATAGACGATCTTCCAGCGCGGATCTTCCGCAAGCAGATCGATTGCCTGTGCGACCCAGCGATCGAGCGTTTGCAGCAACTGCGGGTTGTGCGGGCTTTTGACGAAATCGCCACGCGAAGGAATCTTGCCGAAGTAGGCGATTTGCGCCTGCACTGTTTGCGTCATTATTGTGCACCTCCAGTATTGCCTGTGGCCGCGGCCGCGATATTGGTCGCGGAGGCGAGTGCCGGCGCGGCGGCGCTGACACCCGCGCTGGCGGGAGCGGGGTTGCTGGCTATCGCGGTCGGCAATTGCAGCCCGCGCAGCATCTGCTGCGGCGTGCCGCCTGCATTGCCGCTGCCGCCGGTCGGCTGCGAAGTGCTGACGATGCGCATGCTGATGCTCACGCTCGCTTTGCCTTGCGTCCACGCGAGATTGAATGTGCCGTCCGGATTGCGCGTGCGCTGGGCGGAATTGATGAGCTTCTCGAGACCGTACCGGCCCGGTTCGTTGACGAGCGAAATGGTGCGGCCGTCGAACGTGATGGCCGTCAGCGTGGCGCCCGCCGCGCCCTGCGGATTCGGCCAGACAAAGTTGCTCCATTGCGGCGGCGTGTTGCGATAGCGCAGCGTCTGCCCATCGATCGTCAGATCGAACTCGGTGATGCCGGAGCTCGGCTGCGGCTGGATCTGGAATACGGTTTGCGGTTCGGACGAGCCGCTCGCGCCCGCCGAGGCGGCGCCGCCAGCCAACGGGGCGACCCAGCGCGCGAAGCCCGTCGTGAAATCGGGAGTCAAAGCGAGGCCCATATCGCTCCAGGTACGCGGCGTCAACGTATCGCCGCGGCGCACCGCGAGCGGCCCGAGCGTCGCGCTCACGAACTTCGAGATCGAGCCGTCCGGACCGAATACTTGGGCGATTTCGCTCGACCCGGCTTCGACCTTGGCGTTCGCCGTGAACGGATACTTGGCCGCCAGCGAATCCGAGAACGGCTGATAAACCTGCGCATTCCAGACGCGGTTGATCTCGCTCGTGGCCGGCTGAATAGCGACCGCGAACGACTGCAGCAACGGCTGCACCAGCAGCGGCCGAAGCGCCTGACGTTGCGGGTCGGGCAGGCCCGTCAACATCTGTTCGTCGACGTACTTGAGCCCGTCGGCCAGTTCGGACCCGTTGCCGTCGAGCGTCTGCTGCATGAGCTGGGCCGCGCCCGGGCCGACATCGCCCTGGTTCTTGATCGTGTTGAAGCGCGTGCGCACCTTCGACAACGCATCCATATAGCCGTTGAGGAGTGAGCCGTTGTCGCGCTTGACGACGATGTTGTCGATGCCCGAGAACGCCTGCCCGATCGGCCCGATCGGCAGCTGTACGGGCTTGCCGTTGATATCGACGTTGGCCGTCAGCGACGACGGTACGCGCGAGAACAGATTCTTGAACCAATTGAGGATACCGCCCTGTGCGCGGTTGATGCCCGCGTTGATCAAGGCGGGGTTGTCCCACGAGGTCTGCTCGTAGGCCGTCTCGAACACCTTGCGGATCGGCGAGTTCTGCGGATTGCCGAGGCGGTTCATGTCGTCGACGGCCTGTCCGAAGTCGTTGAAACGCTGGACGGTGAGGCCCTGCATGAATTTCTGCCAATCCTGCGCGTACTCGGTCTTGTACATATCGACGAGGATTTTCTGCACCTGCTCGGGGCTGCCCTCGAGCGTCAGATCGTCCTGCGTGGCGGTGTTGAGTACCCAGTCCTTGGTTTGCAGTTCCTTCGTCGCGGCATCGCGAATTGCGGGCTGCACATATTTGAACCACGCTTCGCGCGTGAAGGCGCCCGGAATCGCATAACCTCCGGTGATGACATTGGCATTGGCGTCGCCGACGATGTGCGCGACCGTGACCGGCGCGTAGCGCGTCGACGCGCGTGCGCGGATTTCCTCATAGACGCGCTGACGCGCCGGCGTGCCGCGCACGAGCGGGCGCAGCACATTGCGAGTCTGATCGATCAGCGCGAGATTCGGCTCGATCATCGGCCAGTTGTCGTCGCCCACGTGCGCGAGGTAGAACGCGGTCATGCGTTGCGTATCGCGGATCATGTCGTCGCGCGACATGTTGCCCCGGTTCGTTTCGAGCCAGTCGCGCCAGAAACGCGGAATCTGGTCGGTCAGATGCGCGCCCTCGGCATGGCTCTTGTCCGACAGCATGAGATAGGTCTTGAGCGCGTTGTATGCGTCGCCGGCATTGCTCGGTGACGCCTCGCGGAACGGGTCGTTCTGGGAAGAGCCGCTGCCGGCGGGAACTTGCGCAGAGACCGGGATCGCTCCGGAATCGGGCGTGTGCGTGGTCGCGACGAGCTGGTCGGGATGGGCGTCCACGTCCTTCAGGAAGGCTTCGAGGTTTTGTTGGACGGGCATGAGCATGATCTGATGCACGCCGTTGTAGTACTCCTGAAGCAGGCGGCGTTCGATGCGGTCCCCTTGATACAGGCCGAACGCGTAGTGCAACGGGGTGTCGCGCCGATACTGGTCGAACTGCTCGATACGCGTTTGCAGCAAATCCATCGCTTGCAGGCGCGATTGCAGGTCGCTGCGGTTCTGCTGGATGCGTTCGATGTTGTCGAGGTCGGCCTGCGTATCGGCCAGCAATTTCTGATTGCCGGTCGCCGACCAGATCCACGCGCCGGCCGCGAGCACGAGCAATCCGACGAAGCCGCCGAACGTCGCGTAGCGCAGGCGCGTCTTGGCCGGGCTCGCGAATTGGCGCACGGTCTGTTTGTCGGCGAAGATCACCTTCGAGAACAGGTCGTGCAGGAAGAAACCGTTCTGCGTCACGGCGGCTTCAGGGTGCGGAAGGTCCTCGCTCGATAGGTCGAAGCGGTTCGCGATGCGTTGCGCGGCGGCGCTGTTCGTCTCGCCTTCGCGCAGCGCGCTGGTGAAATAGAAGCCGCGGAAGATCGGCTTGTACTGGAACGGATTGTTCTCGAACAACGTAGCGATGAACGCGCGCAGAGCCGGTTTGACGGCCGAGAATTCGAGCGGAAAACTCAACTGCCCGGGCGCGAGGCGGTTGCCGTGGCTCAGCGACATCTGGGCGACGCTGATTTCCTTGAGGCCCTCGTACAGCTCTTCGAAGCGTTCGTCGAACAGCGCCACCACGTCGCGCTTTTCGTCCGACTCATAGGGCAGGGTGGCGCCCCAGACGCGGTTGTATTCCTGGTGGTCGCTGCCGCCGAAGAATTCGGCGAAGCCGGGGATCAGGTCGGCTTTGGTAAACATCACGTAGACGGGCGCGAACACCTCGAGCTTTTCGGTGAGCTCCTGTACGCGTTGACGCAGATTCTTGGCGAGATTGATTGCGAACTCGGGACGGTTGCCCGTCAATTCGGCGATGCTCGCCGTGACGATGATGCCGTTGATCGGCGCCTTCGGCCGGTAGCGCTTGAGCAGGCTCAGGAAACCGAGCCACTCGCTGCGGTCCTCGTTATGCACGGAGTAGCGTCCCGCAGTGTCGAGCAGGATGCCGTCGGTCGTGAAGAACCAGTCGCAATTGCGGGTGCCGCCGACGCCCTGAATCACGGCGTCTTTCTTGTCGGCGAACGGAAACTGCAGCCCTGAGTTCAGCACGGCGCTGCTTTTGCCGGCGGCCGGGTTGCCGATGATGATGTACCAGGGGAGCTCGTACAGCGCCGAGCCTCCGGAGACCTGACCGATTTTCGAGGTCTTGATGGTCTTGACCGCATCGACGAGACGCGTGCGCAGCACCTCGAGATCCGCCTGCTCGGCGCTTTGCGAGGAGGTTGCCGCAACGGACGCGGGCGTTGCGATTCCATCCGCTTGCGCCTGCTGTTCGAGCATGTCGCCCAGTTGGTCGTTACCGTGCCGCGAGCGCAAGCGCTGCATGAGCTTGAACACGAGCCACAGTGCCACCAGTGCGCCGATAACCACGGCTACCCAGAGGAGGTCGATGTCCAGCAGGTCGGCAAGGAACGCGAGGACGAGTGCCAGCGCGGCGAGGCCGACGGCCGACAGAGTGATCTTGTTGGTCAGTATCTTGAGGATGCTTCGCATAAGCCGGTCAATTCATGAATCTGGGGACGCGAAAGGCGCCGACGGCGCACAGTGCGGTGCATACGAATGCGGTCAGACCGGTGCCGGTTTGGCCGGACCGACGAGAGGCGCTAACGATGGCCGGACGGGATGAGAAATCCCGGGCGCGAGGCGGTGACGGAGGAATGAGAGAGCGCGACTCGATACGCAAGCCCGGTCCGGGGCCGGCAGAGGTGTGTGCTGCAGTGATTATCTTGATCCCCTGGCGTAGTAAATGAGCGAGCCATTTTTCCCTCTTTATTGTCGATTTTGTTGCGAATCTTGCTAAAAATAGTGTTCTTGCCCTGTGCATCATGCTGGAGTAAGCAAGAATGGCGCGGGGTTTATGGTCGCGTATATCGCGCAATCGGACAGAACGAACGTGCCGCTGCTAATTTTTCGGGCGAATAGTAACGCTGCGGGATTCTATGAGCGGCAGTCGCGACACCTGTTGCGAGCGCAATTATGTTGCACGAAGATTATGACAGACGTTTTCAAAATTTTGTGCCGAGCGTATTTGAAATCATTGTCGGTTTACACGGTGTGAGAGGGGTGAGCGGCCCGTTGTTATTGCGTCAGAAGCTGTTGTTTGCATGGTCAGATAGCATCGTCGGGGGAATGGCATTGAGCGGGCCTCCGGATATATTTTGAGATAAATAGATACGGCAACGCGTTGCGGCGATGGTTCGGAAAATATTGCGCATCCAAATTCTAGACCGAGAATTTTTTTCATGTTTCGGGGATGGTCGATCTGCCGTGCTACACCGATCCAGAAAAAAAACCACGCCTGACAAGGAAATCACGCGTAAGAGAAATCTGATATGAGCGATCGCCAATTATTGGGATGGTTATCGGGCCGATTGCTTCGTATGGAACAGGAAATAATAATTAATGGCTACGGACGGTTGATTTTCTGTAAAGTCCAATTTTAGAATCTGGATGCCCGATGGGAGGGCGGTGCGGGCGCGACCGGAAGGAAAGAGGCGCGATTCGATGAACAAGTATTCAAGAAGGATGGTATGAGCGCGCCGGACAATTCGCCGCCCAAAGGGGCACCCAGTCTGATGGGCGGAGCCGGGGCCGATGCCCAGGCTGCGAAACGGGAGGGCGGGAGAATTCTCGCCGACCTCGAGGGGCGCGTTTCTTCTCCGCCGCCTGTCGCGTCCGCCGCGTCCAGCGGCCGTCCGCGCAAGATGTTCTGGGGCGCTGGCGGCCTGATTTTGGTTGCGCTCGCATCTTTCGGCGCGTGGCGTACGTTCGGGGCCGATTCGTCGGCGCCGCAGAGCAAGTCCGCTAATGCGCCGCTGGTTGCGGCGAAGCCTGCAGCAGCCCCCGCCCTCTTGGCTCAGGCTAGCGTCCCGAGCGTTGCCTCGGCGCCTCGGCCAGCTACG
>CAUPOD010000074.1:0-8667 GCA_963512745.1 uncultured Burkholderia sp.
CGCCACCCGCGTGACCCCGCCCCGGCGCGGGGGGCCCGGCACCGGTTTGAACGAATCGGCGGCCGTCACGATCGTCAGCATGCCGCTGTATGCGTTGAGCCCCATCGTGGCGACCATCGCCATGACCGATGCGATCGCGATCACGGCGCCGAAGCCCTTCATCACGGCATTGCCCGACTGGTACAGCGAGAGCAGGCCGTCCGTGGCGCCGAGATGCGTGGCGACCCACGCGCCGATCGCGATGAGCCAGATCGCCGAGATGCTCGCGCCCGCGAATACCGCGACGATGATCGACAGCGGACGCGTGCGGCGCGGCAAATAACGCGTGTAGTCGGACACATACGGCGCATACGTGATGTTGTAGCTGGCGGCTGCGGCGAACTGCGTGGCGAACGCGGTCAGGCTGAACGCGCCGGCACTGTGTGCAGCGCCGCCCGCGCCGCCCGTCAGGATCGCAAAGGTGAGCACGACGTAAAGCGGCAGGCTGACCACGAGCATCCACTTGAACGCGATGTGCAGCCAGTCGTGGCCGTAAATCGCAAGCAGCAGCGCGACGACGGCGATCACGAGACTCACGGCCGTCGCCGACCAACCGAACATGCCGTGCAGGCCGCTCGTCGTCAGGACCGTATCGACGACATTGAAGCCGATGAACGTAAACGCGGTCGCGATCAGCGGTACAAGCACGCCGCGAAAGCCGAATTGCGCGCGCGACTGAATCATCTGCGGCAGCCCGAGCTGCGCGCCCTGCGACGCATGGAACGCCATGAACAGCGTGCCGAACAGAATGCCGAGCGTGCCCGAGAGCACGGTGTAGAACAGCGAGAGCCCCATGCTCGGACCGACGAAGCCGATCGCGATCGTGAAGAACTGGAAATTGCCGAGAAACCAGAACGGTCCCTGATCGACCACGCGCCCATGCCGCTCGCGCTCGGGCACATAGTCGATCGAACGAACCTCGATACCGCGCCGTCCCGCCGGGGCCGCGCCCGCGGAAACGGGGGCAGCCAGCCCCGCTTGCTCTACGCTCATGTCATTCTCCACTGTTTGATCGCCGCATTGAAATTCGAGGGATTTCTATTGCCGGTTCCTACGGCTGGCGTTCGATCACCGTCGAATTGCGCCAACCCCGTGTCTCACTCCTCGGCCACCACGTGCCGAATCTCCTGATACGCGCGCAGCCCCCACGGCCCGAGTTCGCGACCGATACCGCTCTGGCCGAAGCCGCCCCATGCGGTCTGCGGAAAGATCACTTGCGGCGCATTCGCCCAAACCGTGCCGACCTTCAATTGCGCGGCCAGCGCGCGGGCGCGCGTCCGGTCGGCCGTCACGATCGAGGCGACGAGCCCGTACTCGGAATCGTTGGCGATCGCGACGGCTTCGTCGTCGCCGTCGAACGCGTGCAGACACGCAACGGGGCCGAAGATCTCCTCGCGCCAGCACGGCGCGTCGAGCGGCACGTCGCCGAAGATCACGGGCCCGAGAAAATACCCAGGAAGGCTAGGCACGCCGCCGTCGTACAGCACCGTCGCCGCGCGCTTGCCCGCTTCGATATGGGCCAGCACGCGCGCGCGGTGGGCGGCGCTGATCAGCGGTCCGAGCGTGGTGGCGGGGTCCTGCGGCGCGCCCGTCACGAGCGCCGCGGCGCGTGCCGCGAAACGCTGCGCGAACGCGTCGTACAGGCTGCGCGCGACGAGAATCCGCGAGGTCGCCGAGCACATCTGCCCCGCGTTGAAGAACGCGCCGCCGAGCGCGAATTCGATGGCCTGATCGAGGTCGGCGTCCGCGCGCACGATCAGCGCGGACTTGCCGCCGAGTTCGAGGCTTACGCGCTGAAGCCGGTCGGCCGCCGCGCGCATGATTTGCTTGCCGACCGCGGTGCTCCCGGTAAACGAGATCTTCGCGACGGGCGGCTGCGCGAGCAGCGCGGCGCCGGTCGCGGCGTCGCCGCAGACGAGATTGACGACGCCGTGCGGCAGCCCGCTCGCGTGCATCAGGCGCAGCAGCGCGATCTCCGCGAGCGGCGTGAGTTCCGACGGCTTCAGCACCACCGTGCAGCCCGCGGCCAACGCGGGCGCGAGTTTCCACGCCGTGGTCACCATCGGGAAATTCCACGGCACGATCATGCCGACCACGCCGCACGGCACGAACTGCACTTCGGCCTCGAAACCGGGCGCGGGCAGCTCGACGGCACGCGCATCGAGCCCCGCGCCGGAGCGGCACAGTCCCGCGTAATACTCGAAGGTCGCGACGATATCCGCGATATCGAGCGCGGCCTCGGCTGCGGGTTTGCCGCTGCAGATCGTCTGCAATGCGGCGAGCACGTCGGCGTGTTCGCTCACGATGCGTGCGACGGCCTCCAGATGCTCGCCGCGCGCATGCGCGGACAAGCTGCTCCATGCGCCGAACGCTTGCTCGGCGGCACGCGCAGCCGCGGCCACGGCCGCGCCGTCCGCGGCACGCACACTCGCGAGCCGCTCGCCCGTGGCGGGATTGAACACGTCCAAACGCGCGCCGGCGCCCTGCGACCAATCCCCCGCCACGCACACGCCGGACGGCGTGCCGGCGTCCGCATCAGCGAAATCGCCGACCAAGGCCGCGCATTCGGGCGGCAGCGGCGCCGCCACGCGGGCGTTCATGCGGCCTCCCGGGGACGCGCGGACAGATGCTCGTGAACGGCGAGCCAGCCGTGCTCCGCATCCTCGCGGAACACGATGGTTTCGCGCTCGTGCACGTGTTGCACCTGCCCCTGGATCGACAGCGCGGTCGCGACCGTATGCGTGAAAATCGCCATGCGCTCGAACAACGCGACGGCACGCTCGGTCGATTCGCACGCGCGGACCTCGAACGCGTCGTCGGCGACCCAGCCGTCCCAGACCGACTCGTAATCGCCGCGCGTGTCGAGCCTGCGCGGATAGGTATGGAAAACGAAACTCGCCTCGGGCGCGAACGCCGCGAAATAGGCGGCGCGGTCGTTGCGGCGGAACGCGTCGATCAGCGCGTCGGCGGCCTGCAGGACCGCATCGGTTCGGTTCATCGGGGTCTCCGAATACGTCGGGTGCGTCGGGGGTGTCGGATGCGTCACGCGCGGTAGCTCACGCCGGGCAGCACGCACAGCAGTTCGTAGGCGAGGTTCGCGCCGAGCAGCGCGGTCGTGCCCGAGTTGTCGTACGGCGGCGCGACTTCCACCACGTCGGCGCCGACGATGTTCAACCCGCGCGCGCCGCGGATGATCTCCAGGCCCTGCGGCACGGTGAGGCCGCCGATTTCGGGCGTGCCCGTGCCGGGCGCGAACGACGGATCGAGGCCGTCGATGTCGAACGACACGTAAACAGGGCCGTCGCCGAGCTGTTCGCGCACGCTGCGCATCAGCGGCGCGAGCGACTGGTACCAGCACTCCTCCGCCTGCACCACGCGAAACCCTTGCGCGCGGCACCAATCGAAATCCTCGGCCTCGTAGCCGGTGCCGCGCAGACCGATCTGCACAACGCGGCCCGTGTCGAGCAGACCCTCTTCGACCGCGCGCCGGAACGGCGTGCCGTGCGCGATCTTCTCGCCCATCATGGTGTCGTTGACGTCGGCATGCGCGTCGACGTGGATCAGGCCGACCTTGCCGTAGCGCGCATGGATCGCGCGCAGGATCGGCAGCGTGATCGTATGGTCGCCGCCGAGCGTGATCGGACGCACGCCGCGTTCGACGATGGCCCGGTACGCGTGCTCGATGCGCGCGATCGAATCGGACAGGTTGTACGGATTGATGGCGACGTCGCCGATGTCGGCGACGCGCAGCGAATCGAACGGCGCGGCGCGCGTCGCCATGTTGTAGGGACGCAGCAACACGGACTCGGCGCGGATCTGGCGCGGCCCGAAGCGCGCGCCCGTACGGTTCGAGGTGCCGAGATCGAACGGCACGCCGACGAAACACGCATCGAGATCCGTCGATAGATCCACGTGCGGCAAGCGCATCATCGTGGCGATCCCGCCCGAACGCGGCATCTCGTTGCCGGACAGCGGCTGGAACGTCTGCGCACCGGTCTGATCGGGCGCGAAGAAGGAGTTGCTGGGAGCGTTCATTTGTCTCTAGCGCGGGGAGGCGCCCTCGTGTCATTAAGCCGGATTTCATTCTTGGCGGTTTTGCCCGGCGCTTAAATAACGACAAAATTAAGTTAACATCGATATTTATCGATGTATCTCACGGATCGGAACCACCATGCTCGGCAGACTCAACGACCTCGATATCCGGCTCGTGCGCGTGTTCGTCTCGATTGCCGAGGCGGGCGGCATCTCGGCCGCGCAGGCGGCGCTCAACGTGGGGCAATCGACGATCAGCATGCAGCTCGCCGCGCTCGAGGCGCGGCTCGGCTACCGGTTGTGCACGCGCGGCCGCGGCGGCTTCGCGCTGACCTCGCGCGGCAAGCAGTTTCTCGACGCGTGCCGCGTCCTGCTAGCCTCGCTCGACGCGTTCGAGCTGCAGGCGCGCAACCTCGACAAGCAGTTGGTCGGCACGCTGCGCCTCGGTCTCATCGGGCACACGCCGATCAGCGCGAACGCGCGCCTGAGCGAGGCCATCGCACTATTCCGGCAGCGCGAGCAGGCCGTGCATATTTCGATCGTGGTGCGGCCGCCGGGCGACCTGGAGGAGATGCTGCTGAACGGCGCGATCGACATCGGCGTCGGCTATTTCTGGCATCGCGTGCCGACGCTCGAATACGTCGAACTGTTCAGCGAGGACCAGCTCGCCTATTGCGGCAAGACGCACCCGCTGTTCGCGCAGGCGGGCAAGGTCGCGCCGCGCGACATCGAGCAGCTCGAATGGGCGTGGCGCAGCTACCCGCTGCCCGAGAACGAGCGGATCCGCACGCCGTCCAACGTGACGGCCGTGTCCGACAACATGGAAGCGATCGCGATGCTCGTGCTGTCGGGCAAGCACGTGGGCTTCCTGCCCGAGCATTTCGCGCGGCCCTACGTACAGGCCAAGCTGCTGAAACCGCTCAACGCGCGCTGGCTGCGCTACCGCGTGCCGTTTCACGCGGTGGTGCGGCAGCGGCCGCACCGCAACGAGGTCGTGAACGCGTTTCTCGACGATACGATCCGCGTCCACGAGCTGAACGCCTAGCCGCGCGAATGCCGCGCCCCGATCTCCTGCAGATCGAGGTCGCGTTCGAGCTCGTGCAGCAGATCGTCGTGAATCTGCCCGGAACGGTGCAGACGCAACAATTCGGCGCGCCCCGCGGCGATGGCGGCCAGCACGACGTCGTAATGCGCGGCGCGCGCCTCGGTCGGATAGGCGCTCTCGCCCTCGAGCCGCTTGGTCAACTCCGCACGGTAGCGGTACTGTTCGAGCAGGCGCGGATGCAGCAACGCGCCGTCCGGCCCGTACGCGAGCGGCTCCACGGCGGCAAGCTCCGCCGCCTCGATGCGCGCCCACGCCTGCGGCTCGCGCAGATAGCGCGGCCCCTCGCCGTACGCCGGATTGACCCAGCGAATCACGACGCCCAAGGTGCTGCCCTGCAGCAGCACCGTCACGAAAATCACGAGAAACGCGCTGAACAGGATCAGATCGCGCCCGGGCATCTGTTCGGGCAGCGTCAGCGCCACCGCGAGCGTCACGACCCCGCGCATGCCGGCCCAGCCCATCACGGTCGCCGCGCGCCAGTCCGCGTGCGAGCGGCGGCCGCGCACGCGCGCGACCAGTACCTGCACCGCTTCGAGCCCGTACGCCCAGAAGAAGCGCGACACCACCACCACCGCCACCACGACGAGGCTCACGGGCGCGAGCAGCACGATCGCGTGATCCATGCCGCCGAGCCGGTGCGCGACGCCGCGCAGCGACAGGCCGATCAGCACGAACACGAGTGCCTCGAGCACGAAGATCATGACCTGCCAGAACGCGGTCGCGCGCATGCGCACCGTGGCGCGGAACACCTCGTGCTGGTGCCAGCCGAACACCATGCCGCACGTGACGGTGGCGATCACGGGCGAGACGTCGACCAGGTCGCCGGCCACGTAGCTGAACCACGCGGCGAGCACCGAGACCGTGATGGCGAGGTAGTCGTCGCTCAAATAGCGCAGCGTGCGCACCACCGCATAGCCCACCACGCCCCCGACCGCGACCCCGCCGAGCGCGAGCCCGACGAAGTCGAGCGCGGCTTGCGGCGCACTGAACGTGCCTGTCAGCGCGGCCGCGACGGCGAAGCGGAACAGCACGAGGCCCGACGCGTCGTTGAGCAGGCTCTCGCCGTCGAGGATCACCTTCAGGCGGCGCGGCAGCGCAACACGTTCGAGCACGGCCTTGGCCGCGACCGCGTCGGGCGGCGACACCACCGCGCCGAGCGCGAAGCACGCGGCCCACGGCAGCGCGGGCGCCACCGCGTGCACGACCACGCCGACGAGCCCGGTCGTGAAGATCACGGCGCCGATCGCATAGAGCAGGATGCCGTTCAAATGGCGTTTGAAATCGCTCCAGACGAAGAAATACGCGCCGTCCATGAGCAGCGGCGGCAGCAGCACGATGAAGATGAGGTCGGGATCGAGATCGACGGACGGCAGCCCCGGCGCGAACGCAAGCGCCACCCCGCCGAGCAGCAGTGCGGCCGCGGGCGGCAGCCTGAGCCGCTTGGCCAGCAATTCCAGGGCGATGATGGCGATCAGCGATACCAGGATCAGCTTGAAGGCGGCAACGGCGGACATCCCTTCTCCTTATCGGCAAAACCGGCCTCCGACGAGGCCGTAAGCGCCACTGTACGGGCATTTCCGGGTGCCGGTCGAATTCTCGCGCATAGCCGTGCCGACTCAAAATCGTTTCGCCTCGACCGTAAACCAGGCATGATGCATTCGAAATCAATCACGACAGGACGGCCGACGGTACCCTTCCGCTCATTCACCATGACGCGTCCCCCACGCATCGTTTCCCGGCATACGCGCGCGCCCCAGGGCGGGCGGCGGTGCGTGCCGGCCACAACCGGACGGTAATGATGGCCATTACCGTCAGCCAGCGCGCCACGTTGTTCATCGTGCTCGTCTGCCTGCTCCTGCTCGGCATGGACGGCTGGCGCAGCTGGAACGCGCGCACGTTCGAACTGCACGAGATGAACGTCGCGAGCAACAACTTGGCGCTCGCGGCCGCGCGGCAGGCCGACGATACGCTGCTGGAGACGAGCCTCGTGCTCGCCGAGATCGTCGAGCGCGCCGAATACGACGGCACCGGCCCCGCCGCGCTTGCCCGGCTGCACCAGGTGATGATGCGGCGCGCCGCGGACTTGCGGCAGTTCGAGGTGTTGTCGCTCTATGCGGCCGACGGCACGCGCATCGCCACGTCGCGCGAGATCTTGCAGAAGGTCAATAACTCGGACCGCGAATATTTCGTTTACCTGCGCAACCATCCCGGCACCGCGCCGCACATCGGCGTGCCCGTGCGCAGCCGCACGAGCGGGCGGTGGGTCATTCCCGTGTCGCGCCGCGTCGAGCGGCCCGACGGCAGCTTCGGCGGCGTCGCGCTGGCCGCCATCGACGTCGAATATTTCACGCGCTTCTACGACAGTCTGCAGATCGGCCGCGAGGGCGCCGTGCTGATGGCGCTCGACAACGGCACGCTGCTCGCGCGGCGCCCGTACGTGGAGAATCTGATCGGCGCCGACATCTCCCGCAACGATCTGTTTCAGGCCTACAAGGCGCACGGGCCGGCCGGGTCGTCGATCGTGCGTTCGCGCTTGGACGGTATCGTGCGCCTCGCGAGCTACCAGCGGCTCGCGCATTTTCCGGTGTTCGTCGGCGCCGCGTTGGCGAAGGACGAGATGCTTGCGTCGTGGCGGCGCGACACGCTGCTGCATTTGTTCGGCGTGCTGTGCCTGAGCGGCGGCGTCGTGCTGTTCGGCGCGCGCCTGGTTCAGCAGATCAAGCGGCGCAGCGCCGCCGAGGCCGCGCTGATCCGTTCGGACCGCGAGCTCACGCAGGCGAACCGGCTGCTGCAGAATCTCGCGCTGTCCGACGGCCTGACGGGCCTGGCCAACCGGCGCCAGTTCGATGCGTCGTTGAGCCTCGCGCTGCGCGAGGAGCGCCGGACGCCGCGCGCGTGGGTATCGCTGATCATGCTCGACGTCGATTATTTCAAGCAATACAACGACACCTACGGCCATTTGGCCGGCGACGATTGCTTGCGCGCCGTGAGCCAGCAGATCCGCCAGATCGGTGCGCAGCGCGTGGACGATTTGACCGCGCGTTACGGCGGCGAGGAGATCGCGGTGTTGTTGCCGCACACGCATGCCGCGGCCGCTTTGCGCATTGCCGAGCGGATATGCGAGGGGGTGCGTGCGATGCGGATTTCGCATGCGGGCAATCCGTCGGGCATCGTCACGGTGAGCGCGGGCGTCAGCGCGTGCCGGGCCGGCGAGGGCTCGCCCGCGGAATTGATCGCCGCGGCCGATCAGGCGCTTTATACGGCGAAGCGGAATGGAAGAGATTGTGTCGTGTGCGTCGATGTCGACGCACTTTCTTGAATGTCTTTCGCTTAGGGTTGCGTGATTTTCAGGTGTGGTTTGGGGGGCTGGTGCTGTTGGATTAACCCCATCGGCCAGTTCGAGCTTGGGAGGATTGGGGAGGGTACTCACCTACGGTTGCCTCCGGTGAGTACCCTACCCAATCCCAAGGTTCAATTGCCCTAGAAAACCC
>CAUPOD010000075.1:0-8651 GCA_963512745.1 uncultured Burkholderia sp.
CAAGCGGGCTGCACGCCCACCGCGTCGTACAAGCCCGCGGTCTGGGGCGGGGTGTACGCGTCGACCGCGCACTTCGGCGGCGACGATGCGGCATCGGTCTCGCGCGACCTGTACGGCTTCGTGGTCGGCACCGATGCGCAGGTCAGCAGCCACTGGCGCGTCGGTATCGCGGGCGGCGCATCGCGCAGCTTGCTGAGCACCGCGCAGAACGAGTCGGAGCAGCTCAACGGCGGCACCGTCGCGCTGTACGCGAGCGGCCAATACGGCGCATGGGGTCTGCGCGGCGGCGTGGCGCAGTCGTGGTACAGCGTCGACAGCACGCGCAATCCGTCGTTCGGCGGCTTCGCCGATCACGATACGGCCAGCTACAACGCGAACCTGACGCAGGTGTTCGGCGAAGTCGGCTACGCGCTCGCGTACCGCAACGTCTCGCTCGAACCGTTCGCGGGCCTCGCCTACGTCAATGCGCACACCGACAGCTTCAAGGAGAACGGCGGCGCGGCGGCGTTGCAGGGCGAAGGCGGCTCGACGGGTGTGGGCTACTCGACGCTCGGCCTGCGTGCCTCGACCAACCTGGCCGTGACCCCGCACGGGAACGTGAGCGTCTATGGCAGCGCGGGTTGGCAGCACGCGTTCGGCACGGCCATGCCGAATTCGACGCTCGCGTTCGAGGCCGGCGGCCCGACGTTCGGCGTCGCGGGCGTGCCGATCGCGCGCGACACGGCCGTACTCGGTCTCGGCATCGATGCGCAGCTCACGAAGAACCTCACGTTCGGTCTGTCGTATCGCGGCCAACTCGCGCGCAGCGTGAGCGACGACGCCGTGTACGCCAACCTGCTCTGGAAGTTCTGAGCGGGTCCGAGCGAACGCTACCCGCGCCCGCGGTTCGCGCAGCACTATGCGAACTGCGGGCGCGGGTAGTTTTTTTCAGACATATTGCAGACCGGCCCTATTTGTAGATCCTTCCTAACTCAGGGTTTGCCGCAGTAGCCCGATTGAAAATGCGCATCGGACGATCGTTCCCCTTATCGGCCGCGCAGCTTGCCGCCGCACCCGCGAACCGGCCGCAAACCGTTGCCGCATGGCGTTGAGTAGCACTACATAGAAAAACTACAAGCCGCGCCGCGCATGCGAAAAACCTTGCGAAACGAGCGATGAAACGCGCTCCATCCATGGCTCTCCCCAATGTTGCGGCCGCACACGCGATGCTATGCTGGGCTGCATAAGGCGGGCATAGAAGCGGAAAGAAGCGCAAAACGGCGGAACGGTTTTCCCGCTCCCGCGCATGCGGCCCGCGTCAGCATTCATCATTCCGGAGACACGCCAATGAAGCGTAACAGCACGGCCGAGGTCACCCCCGGCTCCCTTATCGCACCGCCGCCGTTCGTCCAGCATCAGGGTTTGATCGACTGGGTGACGCGCGTCGCCGAACTGACGGAGCCGGACCGCGTGGTCTGGTGCGACGGTTCGCAAGCCGAATACGACGCGCTGTGCCACGAGATGGTCGAGCAAGGCACGCTCACGCGGCTCAATCCGGAGAAGCGCCCCAATTCGTACCTCGCGCAATCCGATCCGTCCGACGTCGCACGCGTCGAGGACCGCACGTTCATCTGCAGCGAGTCGCGCGAGGACGCGGGCCCGACCAACAATTGGGTCGCTCCCGACGCAATGCGCGAGACGCTCGACGGGCTGTTCCGCGGCGCGATGCGCGGGCGCACGATGTACGTCGTGCCGTTCTCGATGGGGCCGCTCGGCTCGCCGATCGCGCATATCGGCGTCGAGCTGTCCGACACGCCGTACGTCGCCGTGAACATGCGCATCATGACGCGCATGGGCCGCGAGGTGTACGACGTGCTCGGCACCGACGGCGCGTTCGTGCCGTGCGTGCACATCGTCGGCCATCCGCTCGAAGCGGGGCAGGCGGACGTGCCGTGGCCGTGCAACCCGGTCAAGTACATCGTGCACTTCCCCGAGACGCGCGAGATCTGGAGCTTCGGCTCGGGCTACGGCGGCAATGCGCTGCTCGGCAAGAAATGCTTCGCGCTGCGCATCGCGTCGACGATGGGCCGCGCGCAGGGTTGGCTCGCCGAGCACATGCTGATCCTCGGCGTGACGTCGCCGGCGGGGAAGAAGTATCACGTCGCGGCCGCGTTCCCGTCGGCCTGCGGCAAGACCAACTTCGCGATGCTGATTCCGCCGCAAGGTTTCGACGGCTGGAAAATCACCACGATCGGCGACGACATCGCATGGCTGAAGCCGGGTGCGGACGGGCGCCTGTACGCGATCAATCCCGAGGCCGGCTATTTCGGCGTGGCGCCCGGCACGGGCGAGAAGACGAATCCGAACGCGCTGGCCTCGCTGCAGGAAAACGTGATTTTCACGAACGTGGCGCTGACCGAGGACGGCGACGTCTGGTGGGAAGGGCTTACCGATACGCCGCCCGCGAAGCTCATCGACTGGCAGGGCAACCCGTGGACGCCCGAACTCGGCAAGGAGACGGGCCGCAAGGCCGCGCATCCGAACTCGCGCTTCACCGCGCCCGCCAATCAATGTCCGTCGATCGACGCCGATTGGGAGAACCCGGCCGGCGTGCCGATCGATGCGTTCATCGTCGGCGGCCGCCGCTCGACCACGGTGCCGCTCGTGACCGAGGCGCGCGACTGGACCGAGGGCGTGTATATGGCCGCCACCATGGGGTCCGAAACCACGGCCGCGGCGGCCGGCCAGCAGGGCGTCGTGCGGCGCGACCCGTTCGCGATGCTGCCGTTCTGCGGCTACAACATGGGCGACTATTTCGCGCACTGGCTCGAGATGGGCGAGAAGCTCGAAGCGAGCGGCGCCGAGCTGCCGAAGATCTATTGCGTGAACTGGTTCCGCAAGGACGGCGACGGCAAGTTCGTATGGCCCGGCTTCGGCGAGAACATGCGCGTGCTGAAGTGGGTGATCGACCGGCTCGAGGGGCAGGGCGGCGGCACCGAGCATGCGTTCGGCGTGTCGCCGCGCTACGACGATCTTCATTGGCATGGCCTCGACTTCACGCCCGCGCAGTTCGAGACGGTCACGTCGATGGATGTCGATCAGTGGCGCGAGGAGCTCGCGCTGCATGCGCAGCTGTTCGAGACGCTCAAGGAGCGGCTGCCGGGCGAATTGCTCGACACGATGGCGAAGATCGAACGCCGCCTCGATGCGTGAACCGCGCTGGCCTGGCGGCCGGAGTCGGGCCAGCCGGCCGCTAGAAATCCTGTGCCTGCGAAGTGGCCAGTGTCCGTAACTGGAACTGGCCGCTATCGTTGAACAGCCAGTCCTCCATCAGTTCGACCTGGCCGCGCCCGTTCAGCAGCCGCGCGGGCGGCGTGGGCAGCGGTGCGGCCTCGCGCAGCGTCGCGAGCGCGATGTGCTCGGCCTCGGGATCGCCGTTCGTGCGGTAGATCGACGACGAGACGACGCGGCCGTTGCGGTCCACCACGAACGACACCACCACGACCGAGCACAGCATCGCCTGCAGTCCGTGCGAGATGCGCGACGGGTTACGCTGCTGGATCGATTCGGCGACGGCCGTGCGGTATTGCGTGTACGTCGGACCGCGCGTGACAGGGGTGGACGCGGACGGCTTGAAGCCGGGCGTGATCGTGCAGGCGCTGAGGGCGGCGCCGAGCGCGAGCGTTAAAGCGAGCGTCAGCGTGAGCGGAGCGGGACGCGGGATTCTTCCTGAGGTGGCGTGGCTCATGTTGTGCCTCGTTGGCCGTACGGGAGTGGTTGGTTTTCTTGGGGGCTGTTGCCAGCTTATGCCAAAGCGCGGAGCAAGCGTAGCGAGGACGCGCAAGCCAAATGCCGGCTTCCAGCCCCCTCCATGAAAATCACAGCGGAGGACGGTCCAATTCGAGCCAGCGTCGGACGGCGGGTCTTTGCCACTGATAAGCCGCATATTCCGCCAACTTGGGCGGCACTGAATCTCCGTTCAGGACGAGGCGGTTCAACATCAGCGCCAGATCCGTATCGGCGATACACCATGTGCCAAAAAGATTCCGTCCGTCGCGCGGAATGAGCGCTTCCGCCACGTAGAACAATTTCTCCGCGGCCGCGTGGGCCGTCGGCGTGAGCGGTTCGCCCGGCGCGCCATAGAACACGACGTCCGTTGAGCGTTCGAGCCTGATGGGGACGAGGTCGCTTCGGAGCCACGCCTGAATCTGACGGGCGCGCGCGCGTTGATGCACATCGCTTGGATACACAAGGCATTCCGGAAATGCGTCGTCAAGATATTCGGTTATTGCCGACGATTCGGAGAGCGTGAAGTCGCCGTGCACCAGCGTTGGGACACGTTGCGTCAGCGACCGCTCCGCGTACGCGATTGCGTGATTGGCGCGACGGTCGAGATCTATCGTCGACAGCCCGAACGGCAATCGTTTTTCATGCAGAGCCACGAATACCGACATGGCATAGGGGCTAGTAAATTGCGCGTCGGCATATAAATGGAGGGTGCTTCCGGTCAATTGCTTTTCCATACGTTTGGATTTAGATGTCGCCGAGGGGGTACGACGCATGCACGTAACACTGCATGTCACGGCTTCTAACCATATGACAATTTCTTGTTGGACGGTACCGCGGTAGCTCACTAATTTCTCGCTTAGCGAGCTTGCCCCGCGCGTCCCGGTGCCCGACCGGGCGCGTACGACGGCCAAGCGCGATTTCCCGAAGCGCCACCGCCATCCCCAACATGAAAAAACGCCATCTGCTTGGAACCGCCGCCTCCGGCGCGCTGCTGCTTGCCGCCAACGCTCACGCGCAATCGAGCGTCACGCTATACGGGGTGCTCGACGCGGGCATCGCCTACGTCCATAACGCCGCGACCAGCAGCGCCTCCCCATACGGCAGCCGCAGCGGCAACGTCTTCAAGCTCGGCAGCGGCAATACCTACGGCGACCGCTGGGGCGTGCGCGGGCGCGAAGACCTCGGCGGCGGCCTTGCCGCGATCTTCCAGCTCGAAAGCGGCTTCAACATCGGCACCGGCGCGTCCGGACAAGGCGGCACGCTGTTCGGACGCAAGGCCATCGTCGGCTTGAGCAGCGACACGTGGGGCACGGTCACGCTCGGGCGCCAGTACGATCCCGTCGTCGATCTCGTACAGGCCTATACCGAGGATGCGTATTTCGGCGGCACGTTCGGCACGCCCGGCGACGTCGACAACTACGACAACAGCCTGCGCGTGAACAACTCGGTCAAATACGCGAGCCCCGTCATTTCGGGCCTGCAGGTCGAGGCGCTGTACGGTTTCGGCGGCGTGGCGGGCACGACCGGCAGCGGCCAGACGTACAGCTTCGCGGGCGCCTATGCGAACGGCCCGGTCGGGATCGCCGCGGGGTACCTGTACGCCAACGGCCGCAACGCCACGAACGGCGCGGCGTGGAGCAGCAGCGCCGGATCGCTGTTCCAATCCGTGATCAACGACGGCTTCGCGTCGGCCAAGGCGCTTTCGAGCGCACGCGTGTCGGGCCAATACGTGTTCGGGCCGGTCACGGCCGGCGCCGCTTACAGCCATACCGAATATTTGCGCGACGCGCTGTCCGATTACGCGCGCGCGGCGAAGTTCAACAACAGTTCCGTGTTCGTCAACTATCGCGCGGCGCCGTCCTTGCTGCTCGGCCTGGGCTACAACTACACGCTGCTGACGGGGCCCGCGAAGGCGAACTACAACCAGTTCAACGTTGGCGTGGATTACGCGCTCTCGAAGCGCACCTCGCTATACGCGCTCGCCGCCTACCAGAAGGCGAACGGCCATACGCTCAATACAGCGGGCCAGCAGGTGGCGGCACAGGCCTCGATCGGCGACTATGGCGTGAGTTCGGGAACCGACACGCAAGTGCTGACCGCGATCGGCCTGCGCTCGCGTTTCTGATCTCGTCTTCGCCACATCGCGCCATTCATTCGACACCATGCTCCTGAATCGCTTGAAATTTCCGCACGCGCTGCTCGTAGCCGCGTGCGCGGCCGTGCCGCTCGCTGCGCATAGCCAACCGCTGACCGTCTGCACGGAGGCGAGCCCCGACGGCTTCGACGTCGTGCAGTACAACTCGCTCGTCACCACGAACGCGTCGGCCGACGTGATCTTCAACACGCTGGTCGCGTACGATCCGGCGGCGAAGAAAGTCGTGCCCGCGCTCGCGTCGAGCTGGGACGCGAGCGCCGACGGTCTCGTCTATACGTTTCATCTGCGTCCCAACGTGGCGTTCCAGACCACGGATTGGTTCAAGCCGAGCCGCGCGCTCGACGCGGACGACGTGGTGTTCACGTTCGACCGCATGCTCGACGCCGACAATCCGTGGCACAAGATCGCGAGCCCGGGCGGCTTCCCGCACGCGCAGTCGATGGGGCTCGCGAAGCTCGTCAAGGCGGTGGTCAAGGTCGACGACCATACCGTCAAGTTCGTGCTCAACGCGCCCGACGCGCCGTTCGTGCCGGCGCTCACGATGGGTTTCGCGTCGATCTATTCCGCCGAGTACGCGGACCAGCTGCTCAAGGCGGGCAGGCAGGCCGATCTGAATGCGAAGCCGGTCGGCACGGGGCCGTTCCAGTTGCGCGGCTATACGAAGGACGCGGTCATCCGCTACGACGCGAATCCGTCGTACTGGGGCGCGAAACCCAAGGTCGACAAGCTGATCTACGAGATCACGCCCGATCCGGCCGTGCGTCTGCAAAAACTGAAGGCGGGGGAATGCCTGATCGCGCTGTCGCCCAAGCCGGACAACGTCGCGGCCGCGCGCACCGACAGCGCGTTGCGCGTGATCGAAACGCCCGCGTTCATGACCGCGTTCGTCGCGTTCAATACGCAAAAGAAGCCGCTCGACGATCCCCGAGTGCGCCAAGCGCTGAACCTGGCGTTCGATCGCGACAGCTACCTCAAGGCCGTGTTCGGCGGCACCGCGACGCCGGCCGTGAATCCGTATCCGCCGAACACGTGGAGTTATGCGAGCCGCATCGCCGCGTATCCGCACGATCCGGAGAAGGCGAAGCAGCTCCTGGCGAAGGCCGGGTTGCCGAACGGCTTCGCGACCACGATCTGGGTGCGGCCGACCGGCAGCACGCTGAACCCGAATCCGCAACTCGGCGCGCAGCTGCTGCAAGCGGATCTCGCGAAGATCGGCGTGAAGGCCGAGATCAAGGTGATCGAGTGGGGCGAGCTGATCAAGGAAGCCAAGCAGGGCCAGCACGATGTGCTGTTCATGGGCTGGGCCGGCGACAACGGCGACCCCGACAACTTTCTGACGCCGCAGTTCTCGTGCGATGCGGTGAAATCGGGCATCAACTTCGCGCGCTATTGCGAGGCGAAGCTCGACAAGCTGATCGGCGACGGCCGGGCGACCACGGATATCGGCCTGCGCACGAAGGACTACGTCGCCGCACAGCAGATCGTGCACGATCAAGCGTTGTGGATTCCGCTCGGTTATCCGACCGCCGCGGCGCTGACGCGCGCGGATGTGAGCGGATACCGCGTGAGCCCGTTCGTGCGGCAGGATTTCGGGGGGGTGGCGGTGCGATAGGGGCGCCCGGCCCGCAGGAACCTGGAAAACGGGAGGGTTTGGTTGCTAGGTATTGACTTGATTGTGGGATGTGTTCGTAATTCATGCATGTTCAGTATTTATGAACAGGAACATTAATGAACATCGATAATCCGAGCGTCGATATTCTGTCCGTTTCCAAACACCTCCTGCACATAAGACCTCGCCATGACGACAAATTGGACCCTGATCCGCGAAGCCGTCAACACCGCCATCGACAGCTGCGAACGCCTGGAAAACCTAGGCTACGCCGAACAACATCGAAGTCTGCAAGTCGATGTCGACGGCCGGCCGATTTCGGTCTATTCGTTTCTGGTCAGTGCGTGGACGCTGCCGGAAAACGTCCGCTACGAGATCGTCCGCACGCGGCACGACGAAAACATCGATCTGCGCTACGTACCGGAAACCGCGCGCATCCTGACGGCGGTGACGGCCGCGTGCAGCGAATTGATCGGCGCGGGCGGTAGTACGGCGGCGGACGAGTGGGCGCAAGGCATGATTCGCTGGTACAGGGATCACTTCGACCCGCACGTCGAGCGCGCGATCAAAGGCTAGGCCGCCGCGCGCCATCAGCGATACCGCGCGAGCCGCACCCGCGCGTCGTCGCGCGCACCCGCGTCCAAATCCGGCGCGTACTTGAAATCCCCCGCCACGAGCGACGCGACGGGCACCCCATCGCGAAACAGCACGCGATTGCCCGCGAGCGCGGGCACCTTGTCGCCGGGCAGCAGCGTGCCGACGAGGTTGAGCGGATCGGCGCCGCTCACGCATACGAATTCCCCTTCGCCGGGTTGTCGGCGCATTTCGCGCAGTACCGGAATCGCTTCGGGCAGCGCGAACTGCTCGCCCGCGAGCCCCGCGACGAAGCGGCCGCCGCGGATCTCGCCGCGCGCCTCGAGGCGCTGGAACACGCGCACGAGTTCGCGCCAACTCGGCAGCCAATCCGCCTCGCGCTCCAGCAGCCGCCAGAACACGACGCCGTAGCGCCGCAGCAGTGTCCACGCGATGTGTTCGAGCGCGTCGGGATCGGTCACGGTCGGCGTGCGCCGCGTCGGCGGTTCTTCGACTGGCGCGGGCCGCTGCAACAGCGCCCAGCGT
>CAUPOD010000076.1:0-8645 GCA_963512745.1 uncultured Burkholderia sp.
CGCTGCAACCGCGCGGGACACCGCGGGATACCGCGCGCCACGGCGCGCGCCGCCGCTGACGCGAGCGCGCTTCGCGCCGCGGCGATACACTCCGCTTGGCGCCCGGCTCGCGGGCGCGATCCCGATTCAATCGAGCGGAGGCATCAATGGTTTACGAAATGGCGCGGATCGACGTGATCCCCGGCAAGGAAGGCGAATTCGAGGCGGCAGTGGCGCAAGCGCTGCCGCTGTTTCACCGCGCACGCGGCTGCACGGCCGTCGAACTGCATCGCACCGTCGAACATCCGAACCAGTTTCTGCTGCTGGTTCAGTGGGACACGATCGAAGACCACATGGTGCACTTCCGCAAATCGGCGGATTTTCAAGAGTGGCGCCGATTGGTCGGGTCGTTCTTCGAAAAACCGCCCGTCGTCACGCATACGGAAGTCACCGTCCAATAGGGCCGCCGAGGCGCTCAGCCTCGCTTCACGCGGCTCCAGAGGCGCGCCGCAGGCCCCTGCGCGCCTTGTCTCACCCAAAAAAGCAAAACTTATCTTTTCCTTACACTGGATTTACGATAATTTACCCACTGCGCCGGAATAATTCCGACACGGAATTTCCTTTGTCGTATAGATTTGGGACGATTGCTGGCGTAGCCATGCATCCATTCCAACGGCCGCGCGTTGCATAAGAGGCGGCCGAAAGATCCAGTCGGGGAAACCGTTTCGTGAGCGTCAACTTCTACGGCCTGCCAGAATTCGTCTCCTATAGCATCCTGCTCGGCATCTCGCTCGTACTCATCCGACAAAAACAAGAAGTCCGGCTGCGCTATTGGCGCTTGGGTTGGCTGCTCGTGCTCGCGCACGCGGCCATTTTCATGCTGCTGCCGCAGGATTTTCCGTTCGACGTGGCGGGACGCGGCAAGCTCGCGCTGGCCGGGCAGATGTTCATTCTCGCCGCGTACCACCGCGGCGCGGCTGCGGCGGAGGCCTATCGCAGCACCTTCATCGAGCGCGTCTGGCTGTCGGGCGCGCTGAATTTCGCGTTCGCCGTCGGCAGCATCACCTATGTCGAGCTCTGGCCCGATGGGCAGCAGTTCGAACCGTTCTATCTGCTGATCGCGGCGAGCACGCTCGCCACGCTGTGGATGATGGCCGCCGACCACGCGGGCTCGCGCCCGCGCGCCCGCACGACCGCCGCGCTCGTGGTGTTCGGGTATGCCGTGCAAGCGTGGTGCCTGCACGCGTACGGGCTCGTCATGGCGAGTCAATGGCTGATGTGCTGGACCTATCTCGCGGTCGCGTATTTCTTCGTGCGCCAGACGCCGAAACCGACCATGGGCGTCGCGTTCCTCGCCATCAGCTTCGTGCTGTGGGGGCTCGTGTTCCCGGTCTATTCGCTGCTGCTCGAGCACGCGCCCAACGTGTTCGGCCATATCGAAGCCGAAGTCTGGAACCTGCCGAAATTCCTCGCCGCGGCGAGCATGATCCTCGTGCTGCTCGAAGAGCGCGTGTCCGAGGCCACGCACCTGGCCGCCCACGATCCGCTGACCGGCCTGCCGAACCGGCGCCTGTACGCGGACCGCTTCGACCAGGCCACGCTGCGCGCATTGCGCGACGGTTCGCGTTTCGGACTCCTAGTGATCGATCTCGATCGTTTCAAGATGGTCAACGATACCTTCGGCCATCAAGCCGGCGATCACGTGCTGCGCGAGGTGGCCTACCGGTTCCGGCGCGTGTTGCGCGGCGACGATATCGTGGCGCGCACGGGCGGCGACGAATTCACCGTGATCGTGAACGGCATCGGCACGCTCGGCGATGCGCAAGGCATCGCCGCCGCGCTGCGCCAGTCGCTCGACGCGCCCATCGAATTCGGCGGCCCGCGGCCGTATCAGGCGGGCGCGAGCATCGGCGCGGCGCTCTACCCCGACGACGGCATGACGGAAACGCGCCTGCACGCGGCCGCGGATCAGCGCATGTACGCGTGCAAGCGGCCGTATCGGCCCGCGCGCGAGACCGTGCGGCCCATATAAATCCCGGCACGCACGTCCATACCCGCTTACCCCTACCTATCGCTTCCGATATTGGCGATCTAATATCGAAGATAGCGGCACGGGCGCCGCATAAGCATTCGATAAATAGAAGTAGAGGTAGATGTGGAACTCGCACATGAACAGCACCATGGCATAGACACGTGGGTCGTTCAACTCCCCGAGCATGCCCCGTATACGTTCACGCGGCTCAAACGGCTCGGGTTATCCGACGACTCGCTGCACCGGGTCGTGATAGTCGATCCGCGCAAGCTGCTCGCCTGCGCGGACCGCGACACCGCCGACTATGTGCTGCCGCTCGTGCAGTACTGGCATTCGGGCAAGATGCACGGCATTCAGGCATTCCTCGACCCCGAGCAGGACCGCATCCCCGAAATGCCCTACGTGACGTTCAGCGTGCGCCACACGCACACGGCGCTCGGGCTGCCGTGGTTCTCGAAGGAAGGCGTGGTCTCGTTCCGCAACGGCCAGCATCGCGCGCGGTATATCGCGTTTGCCGGCGCGGCGAGCATGCCCGTGGAAGTACACGAAAGCGAAGCGGAACTGCTGCGGCAGTATTGCGGCGCGTAAAAAGCAAAATGCCCGCTTGCGCGGGCATTTTTTAAATACTGGCGGAGAGGGTGGGATTCGAACCCACGGTACGGGGAAACCGTACGCCTGATTTCGAGTCAGGTACATTCGACCACTCTGCCACCTCTCCTTCCTGCACTGAATATTCAATGCGCAGCCGATACTGCTTATCTCGTCTGCCTCACCGGCTGGTCGTTTCCGGCGAAGCAAAGATTATAGTACACATCGATTCCGGCCGCCAAGTTCTTTTTGCAAAATAGTGCGGCCATGCCGCGCGGCCGGCTCGCGCTTACGCGGCCTGCGGCGCCTCGATGCGTTCGAGACCGCCCATGTACGGACGCAGCACCGTAGGCACCGTGACCGAGCCATCGGCGTTCTGATAATTCTCGAGCACGGCCACGAGCGTGCGGCCGACCGCGAGGCCCGAACCGTTCAGCGTATGCACGAGCTCGGGCTTGCCCTGCGCGTTGCGGAAACGCGCCTGCATGCGGCGCGCCTGGAACGCTTCGGTGTTCGAGCAGCTCGAGATCTCGCGGTAGGTGTTCTGCGCGGGCACCCAGACTTCGAGGTCGAACGTCTTGGCGGCCGAGAAACCCATATCGCCCGTGCACAGCGTGATCACGCGGTACGGCAGTTCGAGCGCCTGCAGGATCGCCTCGGCGTGGCCGACCATCTCGTCGAGCGCCGCGTACGACTGCTCGGGCGCGACGACCTGCACCATCTCGACCTTGTCGAACTGATGCTGGCGGATCAAGCCGCGCGTGTCGCGGCCGTACGCGCCGGCCTCGGAACGGAAGCACGGCGAATGCGCGGTCAGCTTGATCGGCAGCGCGCTGCCCTCGACGATCGAGTCGCGCACGGTGTTGGTCAACGAGATCTCGGAGGTCGAGATCAGGTATTGCGAAGCCGCGCCCTCGCCGCCGCGCTCGACGCGGAACATGTCCTCGGCGAACTTCGGCAGCTGGCCCGTGCCGTACAGCACGTCGGCATTGACGATGTACGGCGTGTAGGTTTCGGCGTAGCCGTGCTGCTGCGTGTGCGTGTCGAGCATGAACTGCGCGAGCGCGCGGTGCAGGCGCGCGATCGGGCCGCGCAGCAGCGTGAAGCGCGCGCCCGACAGCTTGGCGCCGGCCTCGAAGTCGAGGCCGAGCGGCGTGCCGACGTCGACGTGATCCTTGATCTCGAAGTCGAACGCGCGCGGCGTGCCCCAGCGGCGCACTTCGACGTTGGCGCTCTCGTCCTCGCCCACGGGCACGCTCTCGTGCGCGAGATTCGGCATGCCGAGCATCAAGTCGGACACGCGCGCCTGGATCTCGTCGAGCTGCGCGGCCGATGCCTTCATCTCGTCGCCGATGCCGGCCACTTCGGCCATCACGGCGGTCGTGTCCTCGCCGCGGCCCTTCATCGCGCCGATCTGCTTCGACAAGCTGTTACGGCGCGCCTGCAGGTCCTCGGTACGCGTCTGAAGATCGCGCCGTTCGGCTTCGAGCGCCGAGAACGCGGCGACGTCGAGGGTGTAACCGCGGTCGGCGAGGCGCTTGGCGACGCCGTCGAGATCTTTACGCAGCAGCTGAATGTCGAGCATGGGAAATGAATATCGTTGTGTGAAACGTTGGGTGAAGCGGGAATTTTAACGCAGCGCGCGGACGGGACGGCTGTACCCGGGAGGCGCGCCCGGTCGGCCGCGCTATCGGGCACTCAGCCGGCGTCCGGCTCCGAGCCGTCCGCGGCCGCGTCGAGCGAGCGCAGCCACGCGAGTTTCTCGGCGACCTTCGCTTCGAGCCCGCGCGGCACGGGACGGTACCAGCGCGGTTCGGGGATGCCTTCGGGCAGATACGTTTCGCCGGCCGCATAGGCGTTCGGCTCATCGTGCGCGTAGCGGTAGGCGTGGCCGTAGCCGAGCTCCTTCATGAGCTTGGTCGGCGCGTTGCGCAGATGCACGGGCACCTCGCGCGACTTGTCCTGGCGCACGAACGCCATTGCCTGATTGAACGCGTTGTAGCCGGCGTTGCTCTTGGCCGCGCTTGCGAGGTAGAGCACCGCCTGCCCGAGCGCGAGTTCGCCTTCGGGCGAGCCGAGCCGCTCGTAGGTTTCGGCCGCGTCGTTGGCGATCTGCAGCGCGCGAGGATCGGCCAGACCGATGTCCTCCCAGGCCATGCGCACGATGCGGCGCGCGAGGTATTTCGGATCGGCGCCGCCGTCGAGCATGCGGCACAGCCAGTACAGCGCGGCGTCCGGATGCGAGCCGCGCACGGACTTGTGCAGCGCGGAGATCTGATCGTAGAAGTTGTCGCCGCCCTTGTCGAAGCGGCGCGCGTTCAGCGTCATCGCGTTGGCGACGAACTCGGCGTCGAGCGTGTCGACGCGCGCGGCCAACGCCGCCGTCTGCGCTTGTTCGAGCAGATTGAGCAGGCGCCGCGCGTCGCCGTCGGCATAGCCGATCAGGGTGTCGAGGGCGGCGTCCTCGAACTTCAAGCCGGCCAGCGTGCCCGCTTGCGCGCGCGCGATGAGCTGGCGCAGTTCGGCATCGCTGAGCGGCTTGAGCACGTAGACCTGCGCGCGCGACAGCAATGCCGCGTTGACCTCGAAACTCGGATTCTCGGTGGTCGCGCCGATGAACGTGACGAGGCCCGATTCGACGAACGGCAGCAGCGCATCCTGCTGCCCCTTGTTGAAGCGGTGGATTTCGTCGACGAACAGGATCGTGTGGCGCCCCGTGCGGTTCAGCGCGTCCTGCGCGGCGGCCATCGCCTCGCGGATGTCCTTGACGCCGCCGAGCACCGCGGACAGCGCGATGAACTCGCAGTCGAACGCATGCGCGGTGAGCCGCGCGAGCGTGGTCTTGCCGACGCCGGGCGGCCCCCACAAGATCATCGAATGCGGGCGCCCCGCTTCGAACGCGAGGCGCAGCGGCTTGCCCGGACCGAGCAGATGGGTCTGGCCGATCACATCGTCGAGCGCGGCGGGGCGCAGCGCCTCGGCGAGAGGACGGCGCGGCTCGGTTTCGAAAAGATCGGGCATCGAGTTATACGGTGGTATCGACAGCGCTGGGTAGCGGTGCTTGGAGCGCCTGGCTTCAGTTCGTGATTACGTCGGCGCCCTTGGGCGTGACGAACTTGAACTGGCCGGCCTTGAGCGCGGGATTGACCTGCAGGTTGCTGAACGTGAGCAGCGTGACGTTGCCGAACACGTCGTGCAGCTCCATGGCGGCGAGCGTGCCGTTCTTGAAGCCGATGCCGATGCGCTGGAACTGCGTGTCCTGCGTCTTCGGCAGCATTTCGAGCCAGTCGATGCCGCCTTTCACGCCCGCGTCGCGCAGCGTGTAGTTCTGTTCGATGTTGTTGTCGCCGAACAGGATCGCGGCGGGGCTCGCGCCGAGCGCGCCGGACAGCTTGCTCTTGGTGACCTGGTTCAGATCCTGGTCGTAGATGTAGAGCAGCGTGCCGTCCGACTGCAGCACTTGCTGATACGGCTTGCGGTAGGCCCACACGAACTTGCCCGGGCGCGAGAACACGAAATCGCCGCTCGAGTTGTCGCTCGGCTTCGGCACGGCAGCGGCGTCGCTCGCGCCCTTCGACGGCGGATGCACGATCTGTTGCGTGAAATCGCCGCGCGCGGCATGCACCTGGCTCACGAACGCCTTCAACTGCTCGGTGCCGCTCGCGTGCGCCTGCGCGGCGGCCGCCATCAGCACCACGCCCGCGCATGCGGCGGCCGCATGCTTGACGGCCCGCAGGGCCTGTTTGAATCCGATCGACTGCTGCATAACGAACTGCACTCCTTGAACAAACCTGGTACGCGTCGTGCCCTCGAGGGGCCTGACGCAACGACCCAATGGGCCAAGTCAGTCGTCGCGCGACGGCACGAGAATCTCGCGGTTGCCGCTCGACGACATCGACGACACGAGCCCCGCCTGCTCCATCTGTTCGAGCAGGCGCGCGGCACGGTTATAACCGATGCGCAGATGGCGCTGCACGAGCGAAATCGACGCGCGGCGATTCTTGACGACGATCTCGACGGCCTGGTCGTACAGCGGATCGGCTTCGCCGCCCGCATCGCCCGAAGCGCCGCCCTCGCCGTCCTCGCCGTCGGCCGTGCCGCCTTCGAGCAGCCCCTCGACATAGTTCGGCTCGCCGTGCTCCTTGAGCTTCTCGACCACACGGTGCACTTCGTCGTCGGACACGAACGCGCCGTGCACGCGCACGGGCAGCCCGGTGCCGGGCGGCAGATAGAGCATGTCGCCCATGCCGAGCAGCGATTCGGCGCCCTGTTGATCGAGAATCGTGCGCGAATCGATCTTCGACGACACCTGGAACGCGATACGCGTGGGCACGTTGGCTTTAATCAAGCCCGTGATCACGTCGACAGACGGCCGCTGCGTGGCCAGAATCAAGTGGATGCCGGCCGCGCGCGCCTTCTGCGCGATACGCGCGATGAGTTCCTCGACCTTCTTGCCGACGACCATCATGAGGTCGGCCAACTCGTCGATCACGACCACGATGTGCGGCAGCCGGCCGAGCGGCTCGGGCGCGTCGGGCGTGAGGCTGAACGGGTTCGGCAGCTTCTCCTCGCGCTTGGCCGCTTCGTCGATCTTGTTGTTGTAGCCGGCCAGGTTGCGCACGCCGAGCTTGCTCATGAGCTTGTAGCGGCGCTCCATCTCGGCCACGACCCAGTTCAACGCGTGGCCGGCCTGGCGCATGTCGGTGACGACCGGGCACAGCAGATGCGGGATGCCTTCGTAGACGCTCATCTCGAGCATCTTCGGGTCGATCAGGATCAGGCGCACCTCATCGGCGGTCGCCTTGTAGAGCAGCGACAGGATCATCGCGTTGATGCCGACCGACTTGCCCGAACCCGTCGTGCCCGCCACGAGCAGGTGGGGCATCTTGGCCAGATCGGCGCACACGGGCTTGCCGCCGATGTCCTTGCCGAGGCCGAGCGTGAGCAGCGACGGGGCATCGGCATAGACCGCCGAGCCGAGGATCTCGGACAGCCGCACGGTCTGGCGGCGCGGATTCGGCAACTCGAGCGCCATGCAGTTCTTGCCCGGGATCGTCTCGACCACTCGCACCGACACCAGCGACAGCGAGCGCGCGAGATCCTTGGCGAGACTGACGATCTGGCTGCCCTTGACGCCCGTGGCCGGTTCGATCTCGTAGCGCGTCACGACGGGACCCGGGTAAGCCGCGAGAACGCTGACCTCGACGCCGAAATCCTTGAGCTTCTTTTCGATCAGGCGCGAGGTGAAGTCGAGCGTGTCGGGCGATTGTTCTTCCTGCGTCTGCGGGGCGGCGTCGAGCAGCGAAACGGCCGGCAGCGTCGAATCGCCGGGCAGATCGGTGAAGAGCGGCACCTGGCGCTCCTTCTCGACGCGCTCGGATTTGACCGGCGTGGCGACGGGCGGGACGATCGTGACGGGTTCGTGCTCGACGATGCGGCCGCGCTCCTCCTCGAGCTTACCCTCGCGGCGCACGGCCGCGGCCTCGCCGAGTTTGCGGTCGCGCACGACTTCGCGGCGCAGCTTGGCGAGCGTCACGGCCGAGATCAGCGCCTCGCCGACGCGCTCGGCCACCGACAGCCACGAGAACCGGAAATACAGCGACAGCCCGATGCCGAACGCGAGCAGCAGCAGCAGCGTGCCGCCCGTGAAGCCGAAAACGTGGCTCGCGGCGCCGGCGACGAGATCGCCGACGATGCCGCCCGGCGCGCGCGGCAGATGCACCTTGAGCGACCACATGCGCAGCGCCTCGATGCCGTCGCTCGCGAGCAGCACGAGCACGAAGGCGGCGCCTTCCGCAAGCCAGCCGACCGGCCGCTCCGGCTCGTCGTCGAGCGGCTCGTGATGCGTGATGCGGCGGTAGTTGGCGGCGATCCGGCGGCCGAGCGGCACGAGCAGCCAGTACGCGGACAGGCCGAACAGCAGCAGCAGGATATCCGCCGTCCATGCGCCGACCCGGCCGGCCCAGTTCGAGATGTGATCGACCTGCGCGGCATGCGTCCAGCTCGGGTCGCGCCGGCTGTAACTCAACAGGGCCATCACCAGAAA
>CAUPOD010000077.1:0-8607 GCA_963512745.1 uncultured Burkholderia sp.
TGCGGCGCCCGCGCGTCCTGCTGCTCGACGAGCCGCTCGGCGCGCTCGACCTGAAGCTGCGCGAGCAAATGCAGACCGAGCTCAAGGCGCTGCAGCGCAAGCTCGGCGTGACGTTCGTCTATGTCACGCACGACCAGGGCGAGGCGCTGTCGATGTCCGACCGCGTCGCGGTGTTCAACCAGGGGCGCATCGAGCAGATCGACGCGCCGCGCAATTTATATACGCGGCCCGCGACGCCGTTCGTCGCGAACTTCGTCGGCACCTCGAATATCGTGGACGATGCCGCGTCGCTGTCGCTTGCGGGCATGGCGCAGCCGTTCTCGATCCGGCCCGAGCATATCCGTTTCGCGGACGGCGACGGCGACGGCGAGCGCGAGACGCTCGTGCGCATGCCGGGCACGCTGGTCGGCATCCAGTACCACGGCGCGACGAGCCGTTTCGAGGTGCGCACGCAAGCGGGCCGCAAGATGGAAGTCACCGTGCCGAACGAGGACGAGGACACGGTCGGCCTGCCGGCCGTCGGTGATGCGGTTACGCTGCATTGGCCGCGCCGCTCGATGGTGACGCTGGAGCCGCGGGGATGAATGTGACCACGACGCCGGACGCGCCGCATACGCCTCACCCGCCGGTCGAGCCCGCATCGGCCTCGCCCGCCGGCGGACTCGTGCGCCGCGCGTCCGCTTATCTGCACCGGCACGCGAACCTGTGGCTGCTGCTGTTGCTCGCGCCGCCGCTGCTGTGGTTCGGCGTCGTCTATCTCGGCTCGCTGTTCGCGCTGCTGCTGCAGAGCGTGTACCGCTTCGACGACTTTACGATGGCCGTCACGCCGGACCTCACGTTCGCGAACTACCTGGCGCTCGTGCGCGATCCCGCGAACTACGACGCGGTGGTGCGCACCGCGGCGATGGCCGTGTGCGTGACCGTCGCGAGCGCGGTGCTCGCGTTTCCGGTCGCGTACTACATGGCGCGCTATGCGACGGGCTGGAAGAAGGGCTTCTTCTACGTCGCGGTGATGCTGCCGATGTGGGCGAGCTATATCGTGAAGGTCTACGCGTGGACCGTGATCCTCGCGCAGGGCGGTATCGTCTACTGGTTCGCCGATACGCTCGGCCTGCGCGGCGCGCTCGACGCGCTGCTGCAGCTGCCCGTGCTCGGCGGCACCTCGCTGTCGACGTCGAACCTCGGGCGCTTCGTCGTGTTTACGTACATCTGGCTCCCGTTCATGATCCTGCCGATCCAGGCGTCGATCGAACGGATTCCGGCCAATCTGCTGCAGGCGTCGGCCGATCTCGGCGCGCGCCCGGGGCAGACGTTCCGCACCGTGATCCTGCCGCTCGCGATCCCGGGCATCGCGGCGGGCTCGATCTTCACGTTCTCCCTGACGCTCGGCGACTACATCATCCCGCAGCTCGTCGGGCCGAGCGGCCTGTTCATCGGCACGATGGTCTACACGATGCAAGGCTCGATCGGCAACATCCCGATGGCCGGGGCCTTCACGACAGTGCCGATGGCGCTGATCGCGGTTTACCTTGTTCTCGCCAAACGGCTCGGAGCGTTCGATGCACTCTGATCTGCAACCGTCGCGTCTGTTGCGCTGCGCCGCGTGGGGCGGCATTGCGTTTCTGCATCTGCCGATCCTGGTCGTCGCGCTGTATGCGTTCAACACCGAAACGAGCGCGTTCAGCTTTCCGCCCAAGGGCTTCACGCTGCACTGGTTCGCGGACGCGTGGGCGCGCGACGACATGCTTGCAGCCGCGTGGCTGTCGGTCAAGGTCGCGCTGCTCGCGACGCTGCTCGCACTCGTGCTCGGCACGCTCGCGTCGCTCGCGCTGTACCGGCGGCGCTTCGCGGGCAAGGAGGCGATCACGTTCATGCTGATCCTGCCGATCGCGCTGCCGGGCATCGTCACGGGCATCGCGCTGCTGTCGGCGTTCAAGGCCGCGAACCTCGACACGGGCTTCTGGACCATCGCGATCGGACACGGCACGTTCTGCGTCGTGATCGTCTACAACAACGTGATCGCGCGGCTGCGGCGCATGCCGGGCAACCTCGTGGAGGCGTCGATGGATCTCGGCGCGGACGGCTGGCAGACGTTCCGCCACGTGGTGCTGCCGCAGATCGCGACGGCGCTGCTCGCGGGCGCGATCCTCGCGTTCGCGCTCAGTTTCGACGAGATCATCGTGACGACCTTCACGGCCGGCCAGGAGCACACGCTGCCGATCTGGCTGCTGAACCAATTGTCCCGGCCGCGCGACGTGCCCGTCACGAACGTGGTCGCGCTGATGGTGATGGCGGTCACGATGATCCCGATTCTCGGCGCGTGGTATTTGACCCGCGATACGGAGAACACCGCGGGCAGCAGCCGCTAGGCGGCGGGACGGCACGCCTCGCGTAAGCCCGCGCGCGGCATCCCCTGAACTTTTATTCGATCGAGATCACGCTCATGGAACATACGATGCAAGCGCGGCTGCTCATCGGCGGCGAGTTCGTCGCCGGCAACGGCAGCGTCGAAAACATCCTGAACCCGGCGACCGGCGAAGTCATCGCGCAGGTGCCCGAGGCATCGCTGGAGCAGGTGCAGGCCGCGGTGGACGCGGCGGCGCGCGCATTCCCGGCGTGGTCGCGCACCACGCCGAAGGACCGCGCCGCGATGCTGCTCAAGCTCGCGGACGCCATCGAGGACCGCGCGACCGAGTTCGCGCGCCTCGAGTCGCTGAACTGCGGCAAGCCGTATCTGAGCGCGCTCAACGACGAGCTGCCGGCCGTGGCGGACGTCTACCGCTTCTTCGCGGGCGCGTGCCGCACCCAGCACGGCCCGATCGCGGGCGAATACATGGCGGGCCACACGAGCCTCGTGCGGCGCGATCCGATCGGCGTGATCGCCTCCATCGCGCCGTGGAACTATCCGATGCTGATGGCCGCATGGAAGCTCGCGCCCGCGATCGCGGCCGGCAACACGGTGGTGCTGAAGCCGTCCGAGCAGACGCCGCTCACGACGCTGAAGCTCGCCGAACTGGTCACGGCGATCGCGGCCGGCAACACGGTGGTCATTAAGAATTACTACAATACGACCCAAACTAACATGAAGCTCGCCGAACTGGTCACGGCGATCTTCCCGCCCGGCGTGGTCAACGTCGTGACGGGGCGCGGCGACACGGTGGGCGCGCCGCTGATCTCGCAGCCGCAAGTGCGCATGATCTCGATCACGGGCGACGTGTCCACCGGCCAGCGCATTCTCGAAACGGCGTCGCGCTCGGTCAAGCGCACGCATCTCGAACTCGGCGGCAAGGCGCCCGTGCTCGTATTCGACGACGCGGATCTCGACGAAGTCGTCGCCGGCCTCAAGATGGGCGCGTTCTACAACGCGGGGCAGGACTGCACCGCGGCGTGCCGCGTGTATGCGGGCGCGAAGATCTACGACCGGCTCGTCGCGGACCTGTCGCAGGCGGTCGGCGAGATCCGCTACGGCGAGCAGCACATGGAAGGCGTCGAGATGGGGCCGCTGATCTCCGAGCGCCAGCGCGGCCGCGTCGCGAGCTTCGTCGAGCGCGCGGCGAGCCAGAGCCACATCGAGATCACGACCGGCGGCAAGCCCGCGAGCGGGCGCGGTTTCTTCTACGAACCGACCGTGGTCGCAGGCGCGCGCCAGGACGACGAGATCGTGCGGCGCGAGGTGTTCGGGCCGGTCGTGTCGGTCACGCGCTTCGACGATGCCGCCGAGGCGATCGCATGGGCCAACGATTCGGACTTCGGGCTGGCGAGCTCGGTCTGGACGCGCGACGTCAACAAGGCGTTCAAGGTCGCGGCGGAACTGCAGTACGGCTGCACCTGGATCAACACGCACTTCACGCTCGTCAGCGAAATGCCGCACGGCGGCATGAAGCGTTCGGGCTACGGCAAGGACATGTCCGTGTACGCGCTCGAGGATTACACGTGCCCGCGGCACATCATGGCGCGCTTCGAGTGAAGGCCGGCCGGCGTTCGCCGCGGGCGCGGTGCCGCGGCCGTTTTCCGATCCGGCCGCTTGCCTTGACCTGATACCTGTTACCCCGTCTCGGAATCGGGTACATTGCGGAACCCGACTCGCTTAACGGATAGTTCGCTTTGTCCCTGTTTTCTGACGCGCACCCGCCGCGCACGGTTCTGGTGGCCGCCACGCGGCGCATCGGCGACGTGCTGCTGACCACGCCGATCGTGCGTTCGATCAAGGCCCGCTGGCCCGACGCCGAGATCGACGTGCTCGTGTTCCGCGGCACCGAGGGCGTGCTCGAAGGCAATCCGGACGTGCGCCGCGTGATTACCGTGGCGCAGCGCGCGCGCATCGGCGAGCGTCTGCGCGACGCCATGCGCATCTGGCGCCGCTACGACCTCGCCTGCGCCGCGCTGAGTTCGGACCGCCCGCGCTTCTATACGTGGTTCGCGGGCCGCAAGCGCGTGGGTCTCGTCGATCCGGACAAGCTCAAATGGTGGACGCGCCTGATGTTGAACCGCATCGCGCTGAACCGTCACGAAACCGAGCACACCGTGCGCAGCACGCTCGCGCTCGCCGATGCGATCGGCATCGCGCCGGTGTCCGAAGTCGTCGCGCCGGGACTGACCGGCGATCCCGCGCAGCGCGCGCGTTTCGAAGCATGGTTCGCGCCCGGGCCCGCGCTGCGCCCCGGGCATCCGTACGTGGTGCTGCATCCGTTCCCGATGTTCGTCTACAAGCGCTGGAACGCCAAAGGCTGGGCGCGGCTGGCCGCGTGGCTGCACGCGCGCGGCTTCGACGTGGTGCTGACGGGCGGCCCGGCCGAGGCCGAGCGCGGCTATGCGGAGCAGGTCGCGGCGCTGGCGGGCGTGCCGGTGTTGAATCTGGTCGGGCGGTTGTCGCTCGGCGAAAGCGCGGAAGTGTTCCGCCGCGCGCGCCTATACGTCGGCCCCGACACGGGCGCGACCCACATCGCGGCCGCGACGGGCGTGCCGACCCTGGCGCTCTACGGGCCGTCCGATCCCGTGCGCTGGGGCCCCTGGCCCAACGGCTGGCCCGCGCACGGCAACCCGTGGGCGCTGGTCGGCTCGGCGCGCCACGAGAACATCTATCTGCTGCAAGGCGAGGGCGAATGCGTGCCGTGCCGCGCCGAAGGCTGCGAGCGGCGCATCGACAGCCCGAGCCTGTGCCTGACCGACATGCGCGCGGAACGCGTGATCGCGGCCGCGGCCGCGCTGCTGGACCTGCCGCCCGAAGCGGAAGCCGAGCCCGACGCCGTGCCGGAGCAGCCCGTCGTGCTCGTGCGCGCGGCGCAGCCTCACCGATCTTGAATCCCATGTCTGCCGACGCATCCGGCGCCAAGCGCCGACCGGGCCGCATGCCGCTGGGGTACTACCTCGCGGCCGCGTTCCTGCTGATCTTTCCGGCCGCGACGATGGCCGTGCGCGGCGGCGCGAATGCGCTGCTGCTCGCGGGGACCGCGCTTTCGCTCGTGTGGGCGGTGTGGTCGCTGGGCACGCGCGCCAAGTCCTCGGTGCGGGTTGATGCTGATGCCGCCGCGTCCGAGCGCCGCTGGCTGCTTTACGTCGGCCTCGCGTTGTGCGCGCCGCTGCTCGCGACGTTCGCGAGCGAAGTGCGTTACGACAAGTTCGTGTTCAACCTGCTCGACGCGCCGTCGCGCTTCGTCGCGGCCGTTCCGCTGCTGCTCGCGCTGCGCCGCCTGCCCGCGCGCGTACTGGCCGCGAGCGACCTGTCGTTTGCGCTCGGCGCGTTCGCGTCGCTCGGCGTGATCGTGTTCGCACCGCACGATTGGGGCGACGGGCGCCTCGGCAGCCGCTTTCTCGATCCGATCCATTTCGGCGACGTGGCGCTCGTGCTCGGCCTGATGTCGGCGCTGTCGCTGCACTGGTGGCGCTCGGATTCGAAGGCCGCGCGCGCGTTCAAGTTCGCGGGCCTCGGCGCGGGCCTGCTCGCGTCGGTCATGACGGGTTCGCGCGGCGCATGGCTCGCGCTGCCGCTGCTGATCCTGCTGCTCGTGGTGCTGCGCCGCCGGTCCGGCAAGTCGTTGCTGCAGTGGCTGTGGCTGCCGCTGGCCGGGATCGTGCTCGCAGCCGGCGCGTATTGGGGGTCGGCCGGCGTGCGCGAGCGCGTGGCGAGCGTCGCGGGCGATCTCGTGCAATACCGGCAGGGCAATCTGGATACCTCGATCGGCATCCGTCTGCAGTTGTATCGCGCGGCGGCGCGCGAGATTCCCGAGCACCCCGTGTTCGGCCTCGGCCCGAACGGCTTCGCCGAGAGCATGACGCCGCTCGTCGCGCAGGGCGCCGTCACGCCCGTCGCGGCGCAGTTCGGCCGCGGCGAAACGCATAACCAGATGCTCGCGTACACGGCGAACTACGGGCTGCTCGGCGCGCTCGCGGGGATCGCGCTGTACCTCGTGCCGGCCATGCTGTTCTGGCGCAGCCGCGCGGCCGCGGACCCCGGCCTGCGCAAGGCCGCGCGGCTCGGCCTCGTGTTCGTGCTCGGCTTCGTGGTGTTCGGCTGTACGGTCGAGACCTTCGATCTCAAGATGATCGCGTCGTTCTACGCGGGCGTGATCGCCATCCTCGCGGCCTGCGTGGCGTGCCCGGCGGTTCCCGCTGCGCCCGCCGGCGTGCCGCGCGCCTGATTCGAGAATTTTCTATGTTCAGTATCCTGATTCCGTCCTGGAACAACCTGCCGTACTTGAAGCTGTGCATCGACAGCATCCGCCGCCATTCGGCGTTCGAGCACGAGATCATCGTGCACGTGAACGACGGCAGCGACGGCACGCTCGAGTGGGTGCGCGAGCAAGGCTACGCGCACACCTGGAGCCGCGGCAACGCGGGCGTGTGCTTCGCGCTCAACGATGCGGCGCGCCTCGCCACGCGCGACTGGATCCTGTTCATGAACGACGACATGTTCTGCACGCCGGGCTGGGACCGCGCGCTCGCCGACACGGCGCAGTCGTTCGGCGACACGCCCGTGTATCTCGCCGCGCAGCTGATCGAGCCGAAGGACACGGGCAACGCGCAGGTGCGCGTCGGTGCGTTCGGCACGCATCCGGACCAGTTCGACGAGGCGGGGCTGCTCGCGTTCGCGCCGGGACTCGACGTGCCGGACCGCGACGGCGTCGCGCTGCAGCCGAGCCTCGTGTCGCGCCGGCTGTGGTGGCTGGTCGGCGGCTACAGCATCGAGTTCGGCCCGGGCATGAGCAGCGACGACGATTTCCTCATGAAGATCTGGCTTGCGGGCTGCCGCACGTTCCGCGTGGTCGGCGCGTGCCGCATCTATCACTTCGCGTGCTCGACCACGAGCCGCGTGCGCCGCAACAAGGGCGGCCGCACGTTCCTGCTCAAGTGGGGGATCACGCAGCAGGCGTTCACGCGCGACTACGTGCGCGCGACGGCGCAGCCGGGCGGCCAGGCGTTGCCGAACATTCCGCGCGGCGGGTGGCGAGGGCTGCTCAAGCGCGCGTCGTATGCGCTCAAGCGCTATCCGATGAGCGATCTGGAGGCGTGGGAGCCCGATATGCCCGCGTGCTTGATGCCGGGGCAGGACGGGACGCGCGGGCGTTGAGCGCGCCCGGCGCTTCGCTTTTGCGGTTTAACTGAACGCGCGTTTGATGCGCGAGCGCAGCAGCGCACGTTTCAAGCGCCCCTCGACGCGCGGCTCGGCCAGCGTCGGGCCGCTTGCGGGCACGGGCTGGCCGCGATGCAGGTAATAGCGGTCGAAGGTCGCCTGCGTCATGCCCCACTTGTTGAGGAACTGGCGCCGCCCGTCGTTCTTGACGACCTTGCCCGTGCTCTTCTGCTGGAAGTGATAGACGAGACTGTCGCCGACGCCGAGGAACGTGCGGCAGCCCGCGTCCCACATCTTCATCGAGAAGTCGTTGTCGCTGCTCATGCCCGGCGACAGCTCGCTGCTGTAGCCACCCGTATTGAACCACCAGTCGAGGTGCACGAGCGTCGGCGGCCAGGTCGCGCCGAGCCAGTCGGCGCGCGCGAGCGACGGCGTCGCGGCGACGATGCCGGCCGCGTCGAAATGCTCGGCGTCGCGGCCGAAGTCGCGCACGACCACGCACGGATTGCCGGTATCGACGGGTTCGATCATCGTGCCCGACAGCATGAAGCAGTCGTCCGGCATCTGCGCGATGCGCGCGGCGAGCGCGCTGTCCCAGCCCGGGCAGCAGTACATGTCGTCGTTCATGTAGACGATGTATGGCTGCGTGGCGCGCGCGGCGGCCAGATTGACGGCGTGGCAGATGCCGATGTTGGCGGGCGACGCGGTGTGCTCGATGCCTTGTTCGCGCACCCATGCGAGCGTGCCGTCGCTGCCGTCGTTGACGTGCACGATCAGCTGATGCGCGTACGCCGAATGCTCGCGCAGGCTCGCCACGACGAGCTTCAGGTACGGCAGGTTGTTCCAGGTCGGAATGATGATGGAGAACATGGGCGGCGCTCGGTGCTCGGTATCAGGGGCGCGCGCGGCCGGCGGCCGCGTCGAGTTTCAGGAAGCGGTACTACACGGTTTCCGCGTTGAAGATCGCGATCATCATGCCCGCGCGGCCGTCGAGAACGCCGCGGCGCAGCACGTAGGTGCGCAGGAACGCCCACCCC
>CAUPOD010000078.1:0-8569 GCA_963512745.1 uncultured Burkholderia sp.
CGCCGACAGCTTCGTGCGCCTGGCGAAGGTCCAAGCTAGCGGGACGCCATGCCGCGATCGGATTGCGCAGGTTGCCTGCGATCTTCAGCGACGCGGCCGGATCGGCCAGATTCAGCATATGCAGGTTGTTGCCGAGCTGCAGGCGGTTCAGGCACGAATGACGGAACTCGGGCGCGAACAGGTCGTAGCGCTCGAACTTCTCGCTCAGTTCGGGGTGCTGCTCTTGGTACCGCGCGATGCAGCGCGCGACGGCGCTCCAGAACTCCGTCTCGCTGCAGCAGCCGTGCTCGACCAGGATCTGACTCATGTGGCGGAAGAAGCCGTCGAACACGTCGATGAAGATGCCGAGCGTCTTCGTATCGTCGGGCACGTCCACCGCGAGCCGCTCGATCTGCTTGGGCAGGTGCTCGCGGGCTTGCGGATTGAGGATCGCGGCCTCCTCGGCGATGTCCTTCATGATCGCGCGCACGGGCACATAGTCCTCGAGCACGAGGATCAGGTTCTCGCCGTGCGGCATGAACACCAGATCGTGCCGGTAGAAGCAGTGGACGAGCGGCGCCAGATAGCAATCGAGATATCGATCGAGCCACGCTTGCACGCCGATGCCGGACGCTGCGATCAGCGCGGGCAGCAGCGCGTGGCCGTGCCGATCGGTGTGCAGCAACGCGGTCATCGTCATCAGGCGCTGGCCGGGGCCCGCGAGGCCCAGCGGGCTCTCGCGCCAGAGTGCCGAGAACATCTTCTTATACGGCGTATCGGCCTGCACCGCGGCTTCGAAATAGCCGTGGCGGAAGCCGATCGAGGCGACTTCGCGCAGCAGCGTGAAGTTTTTTTCCTGCAGGTACGCGTCGTTTTCGACGAGACGCTTCAGATAGTCGTTGATCGCGGGCGTCCCGAGCATGTAGTACGGCGACAGCCCGCGCATGAAGCCCATGTTCAGGATCGACAGCGAGGTCTTCACGTAGCGCTTCGATGGCTCGCCCGCGTTGAAGAACGTGCGGATCGATTGCTGCGCGAGGTAGCGGTCGTCGCCGTAGCCGAGACAGATGATGCGTTGCGTGGCCACATACGGCGCGAATGCGATCGACAGCTTGTTGAACCACTGCCACGGGTGCGCGGGCATCAGGTAGTAGTCGGCCGGATCGCAGCCTTGTTCTGCGATCAGCGCGTCGAAGCGCGCGACGGTGTCCGCGCCGAGCTCCTCGCGCATCAGGCGCGCGTAGTCGAGATCCTCCGCGCATTGGAACGTGGCCTGGTCCTTATGCACGGCGAGCCAGATCACGCCGATCGGCGCGGCGGCTTCGGGCGCATAGGCGAGGTAGTCGTTGGCGTCGAAGCCGAGCCGGCCGTTGTTCGCGACGAAACCCGGATGGCCTTCGCTCATGGCCGTTTCGACGGCCTGGAAATCGGCGTCGAGAAGTTCGGCGACATCGCTTTCCGGCTTCATGTATTTGAACGCGCTGCCGTAGAGCGTGCTGCACAGCTCTTCCAGATAGATCGGCAGGCGTTCCTCGGCGATGCCGAGCCGCGCCTTCATGTCGATGACGAACCGCAGCGCGTCGAGCGGCTGTTCGACGCCGTCGGCCGTGCACACGATCGAGTCGGTGCGCACGTGCCAGTGGCGCAGCGCCATCGGGCATGCGTCGAACGTATAAATGCGCGCGCCGTCGTCGGAGACCAGCGCGTAGCGCGCAAAGCCGTCCGCGCCGGGTGTGCCGATGCGCTCAGGTTCGACGATCAATTCGTGCGCATATTCGGCGATCGCCTTGCGCACGAGTTGGCGATTGGCCCAGTGCCAGCGCGCGGGGCTGTCCTTGGCCGTCAGATGCGCGGTGACGCGGGAGGGATCGGCGGACGTAGTCAGGCTGGACATGGCGGAGCTTCCTTGGAAAGTGCTGCGTGAAAAGCGGCGGGCGTGCAGAACGCGAGCGCGGCGGTCTTGTGCCGGAACGCGGCATGCTGGCCCGTATAGACGAAACCCATCGCGCGGTTCAGCACGTGGATGGGCGCGTTGTCGCGATCGGGTTCGACCACGACGCGATGCGCGCCGAGGTCGTCGAACATGAAATGCAGCAGGGCGGCGAACACGTGGCGCGTATGGCCGTGTATGCGCCGGCGTGCGGGCGCGACGAATACGTGCATGCCCATGTCGCCGGGCTGCACGGCGTAGTGCTCGCCGATCTCGTCGTGCGCGGGGTCGTAGCACTCGATCAGAAAGGCCGGCGTGCCGTCGGCGGCGAGGCCGAGATAGGCCGCTGCGCGGCCGCCCGCGGCGAGCGCCGCGTAGAAGCCGGCAATCTCGGCACGGCTCTTGTCCTGCATGCCCCAGAAGCGCGCGCGCGGTTCGGTGAACCATGCGTGCAGCAGGGCGGCGTCGGCGGCCGGATCGAGCGGCCGCAGCGCGAAGCCGTGCCTGGGCTTGGGCATGGCCGCCAGGGTGAGGCGCAGCGGCTCGGGCGCAGGGGCGCCGAAGTCCGGCGCGATTGCGTCGGGGCGAAGATCAGCAGACACGCGCGGGTTCCTCCGTGCTACGTGCGCCGGCATGCGGGAGCACCGTTTCGACCGCCGCGGCGGGCGGCACGCCTTCGCCTTCGAGAGGCATGCCGGGTTCGACGGGGCGAGTAGCTGGCGCGGCTTCGGCCCCGGCGCCGTCCGTGGGCTGTGCCGCCGCGCGATCCACCTTGACCAGCAGCGCGTCGAACACGATCGTCGCGAGCACGCCGGCCGCCGCGATCAGGAACGGCGCACGCATCCCGTACGCATGCACGATCAGGCCCGCGGAGAACGACGCGATCAGCGCACCGAAGTTTTGGAAAAAATTGATGAGGCTGTAATCGGCCGCGTAATCGGCCGGCCGGCTCAAACGGAAAATCACGACGCTGAGCCTGACCGTGATCCGGAACGAGGCCCAGCCGAACAGGCACAGCCCTGCGACGATCGCGGCCGGATGCCCCGTGCTTTGCAGCAGCAAGCCGCCGGCGGCGAGGACGAGATTGAGCAGCAGCGGGTCGAGTTTCTGTTTTACGCGGTCGCTGACGAAGCGATTGGCCAGCAAACCGGCGAGCGCCATCATGCCGGGAATCTCGTAGACGAAGCCCGACACCAGCTTGCTCGAGGTGTCGCCGACGAGTTGCCAGTACGACGACAGAAACGGCAGGATCACCGAGATGCTGAATGCGTAGACGGCAAGCATCAGCGCGAGCCGCAGGATCGGCAGGCGCGCGCCCCAGCGGCCCGACGGCGCCGCGTCCGCGGCTTGCGTCTCCGCCGCGCCGAATGCGCACCGCCGCGCGATGCGCTGCGTACGGATCAGGTGCAGACAGATCAGCATGTTCAAGAAATCGCCGGCCGCCATCGCGAACACACAGAAGCGCGTGCCCCAGTGATCCATGAGCGCGCCGCCCGCGAGTCCCCCGAAGATCGCCGAGAACGTGCCGATCACGGTCATCAGCCCGAGCAGCGGCGCGTGCTCCGCGGCCGGTTCGTGGCGCATCATGTACGGGCACATCAGCAGATAGGCGCTCTTGCACGCGAACATCGCGAGCGACAGCACCCAGAACGCGGACACCGACGGCGCCCAGTAACTGAGCACCGCGAGCACGCCGGCCGCGCACTGCGTGCGCACGAGGATATGCATGGCGTCCACGCGGCGCGCGACGCGCGACCAGAATTGCAGGCTGACCATCACGACGACCGAAATCGCGGCGACATAGGCCCCCGCGTGCACGGAATTCGCGAGGTGGTAGCGGGCCGCGAAGAACTGCGGATAGAACGGAATCAGGATCGCGTCGCTGATCACGGCGAACGTGGTCATGAGCAGGATGTAGTGCCGCAGTTTCATGCGCGAAGCTCCTCTTCGGCGATCTCGACGAACGCATCGCCGGCCGGCACCGAAAAATTCTGCAGCGCGATACCGCGCTCGATCTTGTAGTGCTCGACGCCCGTGATCGCGCGCAGGATCGTCGCGTTGCGGTGGCAGCCGACGCCGAGATCGGGGCTCGTGAGCCCGTGGCAATGGACCCCCGCGTTCTGTACGAAGATCTCCGTGCCGTTGCGGTCGATCGCATAGTCGCCCGACAGGCGGTAGCGGCCCTGGCTGTCCCAGCGGATGCGGTCGCGGATCTCGTCGAGGAACGGCGGGATATAGGGCTGGTAGCCGGTCGCGAACACGGCGCCGTCGGTCACGTGCATGAAACGGCGGTCCTGGTCGCGCTGATGGAAGTGCAGTTCGTAGCGCGCGGCGGACGGGTCGTATACGCAGCCCGTCAGTTCGCAGTTCGTGATTAGCCGCGCACTGTGGTCGCCCCGGCTGCGGCGTTCGTCGAGCAGGTCGTAGATCTCGTTGAGCAGCGTCGCGTTGACGCCTTTATAGAGTCCGTCCTGCTCGCCGACGATGGTGTCGCGCACCGTCTCGGGCAGGCCGGACAGGTAGTCGATATAGTCGGGCGTGATCAATTCGAGCGCGAACTTGGTCGCCTCCATCGGGAAGAAGCGCGGCGCGCGCGTGATCCAGTTCAGCGCGTAGCCGGGCGCGTCGCCTAACGCGGGGCGCGATTTGAGCAGGTCGTGAAAGATCTCGGCGGCGCTTTGCCCGCTGCCGATCACGGTGATCGAGCGCTTGCGCTGGAGCGCGGCCTTGTGCGCCGCATAGGCCGAACTGTGGATGCAGTAGGGTGCGCTGGCCGCGCAGCACGCGGGCAGTTTCGGCACCGAGCCGACGCCGAGCACGAGGCGCGGGGCACTGTGCTCGAACGGCTTTTGCGTGCGTGTGTGACGCCCGCTGACGACGTAGCGGCGAGCCGCCTCGTCGTAGCGCACGCGCTCGACGCGCGACGAGAACGCGAGATTCGGAAGCTGCTGCGCGGCCCATTGGCAGTAGCGGTTGTATTCGGCGCGCCCGAGGTAGTAGTTCTCGCGCACGTAATACGTGAACAGCTTGCCTTCTTGCTTGCAGTAGTTGAGGAAGGTGAATTTGCTGCGCGGATCGGCCAGGCTGACGAGATCGGCAAGGAACGGATTCTGCAGCGTAGCGCCTTCGATCAGCATGCCGGGGTGCCAGTCGAAACCGTCCTCGCGCTCGAGGAACAGCCCGCGCAAATCACGGACCGGATCGGCCAGACAGGCCAGGCCCAGGTTGAACGGGCCGAGCCCGATGCCGATGAAATCGAGATTGGAATGCATTGGGATGCGTCCTCAGGCTGTCGCACGGATTGCGACTGAAAATATGAATGAGAATCATTCTCGTTGTTGTCCGATCTTACGTATCGAAAGTTGGTTTGGCAAGGAATGGGCCATGTTCGCGTAGGGGCATTTGCGACATACGCGCGCAGTGCGACGGCCAGCGCCGGGATGGGCGGGCCGCAGGCGGGGGCTGGAGGGCGTTTACGCGCCGCAGCGGTACGCGGACGCGCGGGTGGACGGCGAGCCGCCGCGCATATGCATCGAGACCGCTATCTCGCTATAGCGCGTGCACAGGGCATGCGCACGGACACGCCCGGCGCTGTCGTCTCAAATTTCACGGCTGCTGCGCACGCGTGGTCGCGAAGCGTGCTCGATAAGCGCGCGGGGTCAGGGAGAAGTGCCGCACGAATACCTTGCGCATCTGCTCCTCGGACGGAAAGCCGACCTTGAACGCGATCGTCTTCAACGGCCAGTCGCTGTCGAGCAGGAGCGTCGCCGCGCGTTCGCAGCGCGCGCGCACGAGATAGTTCGCGGGCGGCATGCCGACCGCTTCCTTGAACAGGCGCGTAAAGTTGCGCACGCTCATGCCGGCTTTCTCGGCCATGTCCTCGACCCGCAGCGGCTTGCCCGAATTCGACACGACCCACGCCTGCACGTCCCTGATTTCGGGCGCCTCCGTCATCTGGCTGTTCAGCAGGTCGCTGAACTGGGACTGTCCGCCGGACCGCTTCAGATAGATGACGAGATCCCGCGCCACCGTCAGAGCCAGGTTGCGGCCGAAATCCTGTTCGACGAAGGCCAGCGTCAGGTCGATCGCGGCCGTGACGCCGGCCGAGGTCCAGATCGTGCCGTCCTGCGTGAAGATCGCATCGGCATCGACCTCCACGGACGGAAAGCGTTGCTGCAGCAACGACGCGACGCTCCAATGGGTGGCGGCGCGGCGGCCGTTCAATATGCCCGCGGCGGCGAGAAAGAAGCTCCCGGAACAAAACGCCGCAAAACGCTGCGCAGTGCTCCAGCGCCTGCGGCACCAATCCACCAGCGCAGTTTCGCGCGCGACCGCCGTTTCGATGTCGAACGCGCCCGCGATCATGACCGTGGACAGCGGCCCGGTCTCCGGCAAGCCGGCGGTCGCTTCGAGGGGGATCAGCGTATCCGACGGGATGCTGCCCGGCGCGGGCGCGACGAGATGAATCGCGTAGCGCCTAGGATCGCCGCTCGCGGCCAGATGGCGATTGGCATAACTGAAGACGCTGAGCGGACCGGCCGCTTCCATTAGCTTGAAGCCTGGATAGATGACGAGGTGGACCGGGTAGATCGACGGTAACGCTGCGCGAGGTCGCGTATTCGGCGTGGCAACTTTTGAACGCATCTGGTCTGATTGCATGAGGAGCGGACTTGCCCTGGCGTAACGCGGCGGCGCCGGCGCGGAAATCTGGCCGAAATCGTCCGCCGGGCTTCATTAGAATCGAGTCGGTTTGCCGCCCGTGCGGTCGGGGCGGCCGAGCGCCCGCGTGCGCATGCCCCGCCGGCGGCAACGCGGCAGTCTACCGCTTTACGCTGGAGCGGCGCCGCGAAACGGAGCGTCCGGTCGCGCAAGAGTCGTGCTCGACGCTATCAATCGCCTTAGTATTTCTTTAGGCTCTAGTGCCGCGGTCTTGATGCGTGGGCATGACGCTCCGCATCAGACGTGCGGCCCTGTTTCAGCCGGCCGGTGCCCGAGCGGCATCCGGCCGGCAGCATTCAACGCGATAAAGGAAGCAAGATCATGAAATCACGTGCAGCTGTTGCCTTCGGGCCCGGAAAGCCGTTGGAGATCGTCGAGATCGACGTCGAGCCGCCCCGCAAGGGCGAGGTTCTCGTCAAGATCACGAACACCGGCGTGTGCCATACCGACGCGTTTACGCTGTCCGGCGACGATCCCGAAGGCTTGTTTCCGGTCGTGCTCGGCCATGAGGGCGCGGGCGTGGTGGTCGAGGTCGGCGAGGGCGTGACCAGCGTCAAGCCCGGCGATCACGTGATCCCGCTCTACACCGCCGAATGCGGCGAGTGTCTGTTCTGCAAGTCCGGCAAGACCAACCTCTGCATCTCGGTGCGCGCGACCCAAGGCAAGGGGCTCATGCCCGACGGCACGACGCGTTTCTCGTACAACGGCCAGCCGCTCTACCACTACATGGGCTGTTCGACCTTCAGCAAATACACCGTGGTCGCGGAAGTCTCGCTCGCGAAGATCAATCCGCAATCGAACCCGGAGCAGGTCTGCCTGCTCGGCTGCGGCGTGACGACGGGCCTCGGCGCGGTTCACAACACCGCCAAGGTGCAGGAAGGCGATTCTGTGGCCGTGTTCGGTCTCGGCGCGATCGGCCTCGCCGTGATCCAGGGCGCACGCCAGGCCTTGGCCGGCCGCATCGTCGCGATCGACATCAATGCGGACAAGTTCCCGCTGGCGCGCGCATTCGGCGCCACCGACTGCTTGAACCCGAACGACTACGAGAAGCCGATCCAGGAGGTGCTGATCGAAATGACGGGCTGGGGCATCGACCATACGTTCGAGTGCATCGGCAACGTGAACGTCATGCGCTCCGCGCTCGAAGCCGCGCACCGCGGCTGGGGCCAATCGATCGTCATCGGCGTCGCGGGCGCGGGCAAGGAAATCGCTACGCGTCCGTTCCAGCTCGTCACGGGCCGCGTGTGGAAGGGGTCGGCCTTCGGCGGCGTCAAGGGCCGCAGCCAGCTGCCGGGCATGGTGGAGGAGGCGATGCGCGGCGAGATCGATCTCGCACCGTTCGTCACGCACACCATGCCGCTCGACGACATCAACCACGCTTTCGAGCTCATGCACGAGGGTAAGGCGATCCGTTCGGTGATCCGCTACTGAGCATCGCGTCGCGACGCCGTTCCGCCGCGCCGCGCATGCAAGATCGCGCCGCGGCGGGACACTGAAACAAGGAGAACACGCGTGGAACGCGTCGAACATCATGCTAGCTTCGGTGGCTGGCAGGACGTCTATCAACACCAATCGGCGACGCTCGGCTGCGCGATGAAGGTCGGCGTCTATCTGCCGCCTCAGGCGCGGCACGGCAAGCTGCCCGTGTTGTACTGGCTGTCCGGGCTCACGTGCACCGAGCAGAATTTCATCACCAAGGCCGCGGCGCAGCGCTATGCGGCCGAGCACGGCATCGTCGTCGTCGCGCCCGATACGAGTCCGCGCGGCGCGGGCGTGGCCGACGATCCCGCCTATGACCTCGGGCAGGGCGCGGGCTTCTACGTCAACGCGACGCAGGCGCCGTGGGCCGCGCATTTCCGCATGTACGACTACGTCGTCGAGGAACTGCCGGCCTTGATCGAGGCCAACTTCCCCGTGACCCACGCGCGCGGCATCTTCGGC
>CAUPOD010000079.1:0-8562 GCA_963512745.1 uncultured Burkholderia sp.
GTGCGCCACCCGCCCCGCACTTGCCTCATCGGCGCGCGCAGCCGATACTTGCAATTTGCGCAGCATCAGCCTTCCCCCAATTTCCTCGATTGAACAGTCTCTCCTCATGACCACTATTCTCGAAAGTCTCCCGGTCGGCCAGAAGGTCGGTATCGCATTCTCCGGCGGGCTCGATACGAGCGCCGCGCTACACTGGATGCGCATCAAGGGCGCGGTTCCGTACGCCTACACGGCCAATCTCGGCCAGCCCGACGAGGACGACTACGAGGCGATCCCGCGCCGCGCGATCGAGTACGGCGCGGCAGGCGCGCGCCTGATCGACTGCCGCCCGCAACTGGTGGCCGAGGGCCTGGCCGCGCTGCAAAGCGGCGCGTTCCATATTTCGACGGCCGGCGTGACCTACTTCAACACCACGCCGATCGGCCGCGCCGTGACGGGCACCATGCTCGTCGCCGCGATGAAGGAAGACGGCGTCAACATCTGGGGCGACGGCAGCACCTACAAGGGCAACGACATCGAGCGCTTCTACCGCTACGGCCTGCTGGTCAATCCCGACCTGAAGATCTACAAGCCGTGGCTCGACCAGCAGTTCATCGACGAACTCGGCGGCCGCGCGGAAATGTCCGAGTTCATGACCAAGGCCGGCTTCGGCTACAAGATGTCGGCCGAGAAGGCCTATTCGACCGATTCGAACCTGCTTGGCGCCACACACGAAGCGAAGGATCTCGAAAGCCTCGAAAGCGGCATCAAGATCGTCAACCCGATCATGGGCGTGGCGTTCTGGCGCGACGACGTCAAGATCCCGGCCGAAGAAGTCACGATCACGTTCGAGGAAGGGCGCCCCGTCGCGCTGAACGGCGTGCGCTACGACGACGCGGTCGAGCTGATGCTCGAAGCGAACCGCATCGGCGGCCGCCACGGCCTCGGCATGAGCGACCAGATCGAGAACCGCATCATCGAGGCGAAAAGCCGCGGCATCTACGAGGCCCCGGGCCTCGCGCTGCTGTACATCGCCTACGAACGCCTCGTCACCGGCATCCATAACGAAGACACGATCGAGCAGTACCGCGAAAACGGCCGCAAGCTCGGCCGCCTGCTGTACCAGGGCCGCTGGTTCGACCCGCAGGCGATCATGCTGCGCGAGGCCGCCCAGCGCTGGGTCGCGCGCGCGATCACGGGCGAGGTGCGCATCGAGCTGCGCCGCGGCAACGACTACTCGATCCTGAGCACGAAGTCGCCGAACCTGACCTACGCGCCCGAGCGCCTGTCGATGGAGAAGGTCGAATCGATGTTCTCGCCGCGCGACCGCATCGGCCAGCTGACCATGCGCAATCTCGACATCACCGACACGCGCGCGAAGCTCCAGGTCTACTCGCAAACGGGCCTGCTCACGCCGGGCGAGGCGTCCGCGCTGCCGCAAATCAAGAGCGACGCGAAGTAAGCGTTTAGTTGGCGATGAGTAATAAAATCGCATCGATTCGGTAATGCTGGTGTAATGGGGCGTCATCGACGCCCTTGCCGGGCGTTGTAAGCGCACAGCCGTTGCAGCGCCCGGAAAAACTCCCCTCGAATGGCCGAAAGCCAAGCCCACAGACGCTTTGCGGGTTAACTCGACCGTGTTGCGGTACAACATTCGGGTGCGGCGTCAAGGCACAAAATAGCCACAAAACGGCCGGACTTCCGTATACTTCCGGCCGGCGTCCCGGCTTCGCAGCCGAGGGCACAGCCTTGCCGTTTGTAAGGCTCGCTTTGCTTTGGTAACAATGTTTTGCGAAAATCGCGGTTTCCTACATGCCCGTAAGGTAATTAGCATGTGGGGTTTCTTGAAAAAATTGGGTCATGGACTACGGGAAGGATCCTGAACAAATGTGGAATATCCGGACATGAAGTGGCGCGCCTTCCATAAAATGCTGAGCGCGGGCGCCCTCGGGTCGCTCACGCTGTTGTCGGGTTGCGATTTCGCGCTGCTCGATCCCAAGGGTGCAGTCGGGGTGGCTGAAAAGCACCTGATCGCTGTGTCGGTCTGGGCAATGCTGATCGTCGTGATCCCCGTGATCGTCCTGACGCTCGTCTTCGCATACCGTTACCGCGCCTCGAACCGCTCGGCCACCTATGCGCCGAAGTGGTCGCACTCGACGCCGATCGAAATCGTCGTGTGGACCATTCCCACGCTGATCATCATCTTCCTGGCCGTGCTCACGTGGAAGACCACGCACGAGCTCGACCCGTACAAGCCCATCGAATCGAACGTCAAGCCGATCGACGTCGACGTCGTCGCGCTCGACTGGAAGTGGCTGTTCATCTACCCGAGCCTCGGCATCGCGTCGGTGAACCAGCTCGCGCTGCCCGTCGATACCCCGGTCAATTTCCACATCACGTCGGATTCGGTGATGAACTCGTTCTTCATTCCGCAGCTCGGCTCGCAGATCTACGCGATGGCCGGCATGCAGACGAGCCTGCACCTGATCGCGAACGAAGCGGGCGACTACGAAGGCCTGTCGGCGAACTTCAGCGGCAAGGGCTTCTCGGACATGAAGTTCCGCGCGCTGGCGATGAACCCGGCCGATTTCCAGGCATGGGTCCAGAAGGTCAAGGCCGCGCAGCCGCAGCTGAGCATGGACGCCTACGGCTCGCTGGCCAAGCCGAGCGAGGCGAATCCGGTCGAGTACTTCTCGACGGTCGACCCGAAGCTGTTCCACAACATCATCGCGAAGTATAACGACGGTCGTATGCTGGACCCCCAGAGCGCGGCTTGTAATCCGAAGGGGTAAGGCATGTTCGGTAAACTCACATTAGACGCAATTCCGTACCATGAGCCGATCATCATGGTCACGGCCGCCGGCATCGCAATCGTCGCGGCGCTGGTGCTCGGCTCGATCACCTATTTCGGCAAGTGGAAGTACCTGTGGACCGAATGGCTCACGAGCGTCGACCACAAGAAACTCGGCGTGATGTACATCGTCGTCGCGCTGATCATGCTGCTGCGCGGCTTCGCCGACGCGATCATGATGCGTACCCAGCTCGCGCTCGCGTACCACTCGCCCGGCTATCTGCCGCCGCACCACTACGACCAGATCTTCACCGCGCACGGCGTCATCATGATTTTCTTCATGGCGATGGCGTTCATGGTGGGCCTGATGAACATCGTGGTGCCGCTGCAAGTCGGCGCGCGCGACGTGGCGTTCCCGTTCCTGAACTCGCTGAGCTTCTGGATGACGGCCATCAGCGCGATCCTGATCAACGTCTCGCTCGTGATCGGCGAATTCGCGCAAACGGGCTGGCTTGCCTATCCGCCGCTGTCCGAGCTGCAGTTCAGCCCGGGCGTCGGGGTCGATTACTACATCTGGGCGATCCAGCTGTCGGGCGTCGGCACGCTGCTCACGGGTATCAACTTCTTCGTGACCATCATCAAGATGCGCGCGCCGGGCATGAAGCTCATGCAAATGCCGGTGTTCACGTGGACGGCCCTGTGCACGAACGTGCTGATCATGGCTTCGTTCCCGATCCTGACCGTGACGCTCGCGCTGCTCACGCTGGACCGCTATTTCGGTATGCACTTCTTCACGAATACCGGCGGCGGCAACCAGATGCTGTACCTGAACCTGATCTGGGCCTGGGGCCACCCCGAGGTGTACATCCTGATCCTGCCGGCGTTCGGCGTGTTCTCGGAAGTGGTTGCCGCGTACTCGAAGAAGCCGCTGTTCGGTTATAAGGCGATGGTCTACGCGACCGCCGCGATCACCGTGCTCGCGTTCCTGGTCTGGCTGCACCACTTCTTCACGATGGGTTCGGGCGCAGACGTCAACGCGTTCTTCGGCATCATGACGATGATCATCTCCATCCCGACCGGGGTGAAGATCTTCAACTGGCTGTTCACGATGTACCGCGGCCGCGTCACGTACAGCACCCCGATGCTGTGGTCGATCGGCTTCATGGTCACGTTCACGATCGGCGGCATGACCGGCGTGATGATGGCGATCCCGGGCGCGGACTTCGTGCTGCACAACTCGTTGTTCCTGATCGCTCACTTCCACAACGTGATCATCGGCGGCGTGCTGTTCGGCTACCTGGCGGGCTTCGGCTACTGGTTCCCGAAGGCGTTCGGCTTCAAGCTCAACGAGAAGCTCGGCAAGGCCGCGTTCTGGTTCTGGCAGATCGGCTTCTACTTCGCGTTCGTGCCGCTGTACGTGCTCGGTTTCATGGGCATGACGCGCCGCCTGAACCACTACGACAATCCGGCATGGCATCCGTGGCTGCTGGTCGCCGAGTTCGGCGCGGTCCTGGTCGCGATCGGCATCGCTTGCCAGCTCGCGCAGATCTTCGTCAGCATCCGCGACCGCAATCGCGCCGAGAACCGCGACGTGACGGGCGATCCGTGGGATGCGCGCACGCTCGAATGGTCGATGTCGTCGCCGCCGCCGTCGTACAACTTCGCGATCATTCCGCACGTGAGCGAACTCGACGAGTACGCGCACCTGAAGGAACAAGGCCGCGCGCACGTCGATCCGGCCAAGCTCAAGTACAGCGACATCCACATGCCGGACAACACGTCCGCGGGTTTCCTGATCGGCGTGTTCAGCCTGATCCTCGGTTTCGCGGCGGTCTGGCATATCTGGTGGGCGGTGATCGCGGGCTTCGTCGGTATCGTCGTGACGGCCGTCGTGCACAGCTTCGGCAAGAACGAAGGCTTCTACATCAAGGCCGCCAAAGTCCGTGCCATCGAAGAGGCGCATTACGCGGCGCGCATGTCGCTCGAACGCAAGCGCGCGGGCGATCCGGATCAATATGAAGTGGCGGAGTCCAACTAATGCAGCACAACGCTAACCTTACCGCCGGTTCGGCCGGCGCTCACGGTCACCATCACGATCACCACGAGCATCACGACCACCCGCCGTCGCATTCGGTATTCGGCTTCTGGCTGTACCTGATGACCGACTGCATCGTGTTCGGCACGCTGTTCGCGGTGTTCGCGGTGATGCACAACCAATACGCGGGCGGCCCGACGGGCAAGGACCTGTTCGACATCCACGGCGTCGCGCTCGAAACGGCCGCGCTGCTGCTGTCGAGCATCACGTACGGGTTCGCGATGATCGGCGCGCATCACAAGCGCCGCGGCCAGGTGGTGTTCTGGCTGCTCGTCACGCTGGTGTTCGGCGCGACCTTCCTGTGGTTCGAACTGCACGAATTCGCGGAATTCATCGAGCGCGGCGCCGGTCCGGACCGCAGCGCGTTCCTGTCGTCGTTCTTTACGCTGGTCGGCACGCACGGCTTGCACGTGACGCTGGGCATGATCTGGATGGTCGTGATGATCGCGCAAGTGATCAAGGGCCCGGAGCTCAACGAGCGCATCATTCGCCGTCTGACGTGCCTGAGCCTGTTCTGGCACTTTCTGGACATCGTCTGGATCTGCGTGTTCTCCTTTGTCTATCTTGCGAGCGTGATCTAAATGGCAACGCATTCCCATCATGAGGAAGAAAACCACAGCACGTACGGTGGTTACTTTATTGGCTTCGTGCTGTCGGTGATCCTGACGGCCGCGTCGTTTTGGGTCGTGCTGCATGGCGGCTTTACGCCGGAAAACGCGTTGATCGGTCTGGGTATCCTCGCGGTCGTGCAGATCGTCGTGCATCTGTTCTTCTTCCTGCATCTGAGCACGGCGCAAAGCCAGCGGTGGAACGTGATGTCGTTCGGGTTCACCGTGATGACGGCGGTTATCGTGATCGGCGGGACGTTGTGGATCATGCACAACGTTTCGATGAACATGATGATTCGATAAGATTCTTGGTGCCCCTGCGGGGCACCGGGTTTTATGGTTTCGTTTGCAAAAAGGCTGCCCTCTGGGCAGCCTTTTTGCTTTGGGCAAGTTCGAGCTTGGGAGGATTGGGGAGGGGCCTCGCCTACGGCTGCCTCCGGTGAGACCCCTCCCCAAGCCTAAGCTTCAATTGCCGTGGCAATACCGGTGGGGTATGCCGCGCGTCGCGGTGCGGGGCGGCCGCGTCAAGCGGGGCACTCGGTTCCTTTCCGGCTCAGGCTACGTAGCGCGCCACCGTCACGAACTGGCACACGCTGCCCGCGAGCACGAACAGATGCCAGATGCCGTGCCCGTGGCGGATACGCTCGTCGTTGAGGAAATAATAGACGCCGACGCTATAGATAATGCCCCCGGCGAACAGCCATGCGAGGCCGCCCGCCGGCAGCGCGGAAATCAGCGGCCGAAGGGCCACGAGCGCGAGCCAGCCCATCAGGATGTACAGCACCATCGACACCGCGCGCGTACGCCGGCCGATCGTGAGCTCCTGCACGATGCCGAACACGCATAGCCCCCAACTCACGCCGAACAAGGTCCAGCCCCAAGGGCCATGCAAGGTCACGAGCGTGAATGGGGTGTAGCTGCCCGCGATCAGCAGGTAGATCGCGGAGTGGTCGCATTTCTGCAGAATGGCCTTCAGGCGCGGCTTGCGCACGCTGTGGTACAGCGTCGAGACGGTGTAGAGCAGCAGCAGCGTGGCGCCGTAGATGCTGACGCTGACGATCCGGTACGCGTTGCCTTCGCAAGCGGCGATCGTCACGAGCGTCGCGAGTCCCGCCAGCGAGAGCAGCGCACCGATGAGGTGGGTAATGCTGTTGAAACGCTCCCCCGCATGCACGACGTGGTTCCCCCGCTCGGCCTGAGTGATCCGAAAGCCGATATGATACCGACCCGGCAAGCGGCGCGGCGATTGGACGCGTGAGGCAGCCCGCGCAGCCGTCGCGTCGGGCTGCTCGGCTTCGGGCTATACGCGGTCTATTCGGTCGCGTAATCGCGCAGCGCGACCTGGCCGCTCGCGACGAGCTGGCTCAACGGCGCGGGGCGTCCGAACCAGTAGCCCTGCGCCTCGTCGCAGCCTTCGTCGGTCAGCAGGCTCAACTGGTCCAGGGTTTCGATGCCCTCGGCGAGCACCGGGATGCCGAGGCTCTTGCCGAGCGCGAGCACGGCGCGCACGATCGCCGTGGCCTGCGGGCTCGCCGCGAGTTCGCCGAAGAACGAGCGGTCGAGCTTGATCTTGTCGAACGGGAACGTGCGCAGCGTATCGAGCGAGGAATAGCCGGTGCCGAAATCGTCGAGCGCGATGTGCACGCCGAGCGCCTTGATTTCGCGCAGCACCTGCAGCGAGCGCTCGCGGTTCGCGAAGATCGTCGATTCGGTCAGTTCGAGTTCGAGCCGCTCCGGCGCCAGGCCCGTGCGCTGCAGCACGCGCGCGACGATGCCGGGCAGGTCGGTATGCGCGAATTGCACGGGCGACAAGTTGACGGCCACCTTGTACGGCTCCTTCCACGTCACGGCCTGCGTGCACGCCTCGTGCAGCACCCATTCGCCGATCTGCAGGATCAAGCCGTTTTCTTCGGCGAGCGGGATGAATTCCGAAGGCGGGATGAAACCCTGCTTCGGATGTTGCCAGCGCAGCAGCGCCTCGTAGCCGATGATCTCGCCCGTCGTCAGCGAGTTCTGCGCCTGGTAGTACACGCTGAGCTGGCCTTGCGACAGCGCCCCGCGCAAATCGGCGCTCAGCGTGCGGCGCACGCGCACGGTCTCGTCCATGGCGCGCTCGTAGAAACAGATCGAGCGCACGGGGTCGGCCTTGGCGCGGTACATCGCGAGGTCGGCGTTGTTGATGAGCTGGGTTTGGTTGGCCGCGTCGTCGGGGTAGATCGCCACGCCGAGGCTCGCGCCCGGCACGACTTCCCAGTCGTCGTAATGGATGCGCTTGCACAGCGCCGCCTCGAGCCGCGACAGGAAATCGACGAGCGCCGAGCGGCTGGTGTAGCGGATCACGGCCGCGAACTCGTCGCCGCCGATGCGCGCGACGAACTCGTGCTCGCGCAACAACTGGTTCATGCGGCGCGCGAGGATGCGCAGCACCTCGTCGCCCGCATGATGGCCGCGCAGGTCGTTGATCTCCTTGAAGCGGTTCAGGTCGATGCCGATCAGCGCGAGCTTGGCGCCGTCCAGATCAGCAAGCTCGCGCTCGAGCCGCTCGCTGAAGCTCGTGCGGTTCGGCAGCCCGGTCAGCGGATCGCTGAGCGCCATGCGGCGCAGGCGTTCGATCGATTCGCTGCGCACGCTGCCGTCGATCAGATAGCTGACGAGCCCGGTGCCGACGATCACGAGCGCCATCACCGAGATCGCGATCGCCAGCGCGTGCACGGCGATCGGATCCACGAGGTCGCCGCCGCCCACGGCCAACGGCTCGACCTGGAATGCGGTCATGCCGATGAAGTGCAGCGACGCGATCGCGAGCGTGAACAGCGCGGCCATCAGGTTGGCCGAGCGCGGCGAGCCCGCGCGCCGGCTAGCGACGACCAGCGCGAGCGACGACAGCGCCACGGACAGCACGACCGACGCGATCAGATAAGGCATCTTCCAGGTCACGATGCCCTGCACGCGATAGGCGAGCATGCCCGTGTAGTGCATGAGCACGATCGCGAGGCCGAGCACGGCGCCGCCGAGCGGCGGCCCGTAGCGGCGCCAGCCGCAGCTCGCCACGACGAAGCCGGCCATGCTGCCGATCAGCGCGAGCAGCA
>CAUPOD010000080.1:0-8552 GCA_963512745.1 uncultured Burkholderia sp.
CGCGGCGCGGCAGCATGGCTGCCTGCGCCGGCGAGGTCGACGCGGGACGCGTCAAATGAGTCGGGCTATTATATTGCATGCTTCCCGGCCGTCCCCGTTATGTTGCATGTTGCGGCGGGCGCGGCTCCATTTATATTGTCCCGTTCCGCCCGCCTCGATGACGTCCACCGATTCCCGCCTCGATCTCCTGACCGCCTGGCTCGCCGGTTTCGCCGGCCGTTACGCACTCGATCTCGCCTCGCTCGCGCCCGCCTCGTCCGACGCGAGCTTCCGCCGCTACTTCCGGATCGCCGGGCGCGTACCGGGCGCGGCGGACGGCGGCGGCGGCACGACGCTGATCGTCGTCGACGCCCCGCCGCCTGAAAAATGCCGCGAATTCGTCCATGTGGACGGCCTGCTCGAAGCCGCGGGCCTGCACGTGCCGAAAGTGCTCGAAACCGATTACGACGCGGGTTTCATGCTCGTGACCGACCTCGGCACCGTGCAATACATCGACGTGCTCGATCCGGCCGCCCCGCAGGCGCCGACGCGCGCGCCCGGCGGCGCCTCGTCGGCCGACCTCATGCGCGCGGCGCTCGACGCGCTGATCCTCTGGCAAAAGGCCACGCGCCCGGGCGAACTGCCCGCGTTCGACGATGCGTTCATGCGCCGCGAGATGGAACTGATGCCCGAGTGGTACATCGGGCGTCACCTCGGCAAGACGCTCGACGCGAGCGAGCGCGCGGTGCTCGACCGCACGTTCGACGTGCTCATCGACAGCGCGCGCGCGCAGCCGCAGGTCTACATGCTGCGCGATTTCATGCCGCGTAATCTGATGGTCGCGCCGCCCACGCCCGGCGTGCTCGATTTCCAGGATGCCGTGATCGGGCCGATCGCCTACGACGTCGTCTCGCTGCTGCGCGACGCGTTCATCAGTTGGGAAGAAGATTTCCAGCTCGACTGCTACGTCTATTACTGGGAGCATGCCAAGCGCGCGGGCCTGCCCGTCGAACCCGATTTCGGCGAGTTCTACCGGCAGCTCGAATGGATGGGCCTGCAGCGCCACATCAAGGTGCTGGGGCTGTTCTGCCGCATCAATTATCGCGATCACAAGCCGCTGCACATCACCGACCTGCCGCGCTTTCTCGACTACTCGCTCAAGGTCGCGCGGCGCTACCGCCCGCTCGCGCCGTTCGCGCGCCTGCTCGACAAGCTCGCGGGGCAGACCCACGACGTCGGCTATACGTTCTGAATCCGCTCCCGTCTCCTGCTTCCCTTATGCCGCTGACTTCCTCATCTTTCCTCGATACGGCGATGATCTTCGCCGCCGGGCGCGGCGAGCGCATGCGCCCGCTCACCGACACTTGTCCGAAACCGCTGCTCGAAGCGGGCGGCAAGCCGCTGATCGTGTGGCAGATCGAGCGCCTGGCCGCGGCCGGCGTGCGCCGCATCGTGATCAATCATGCGTGGCTCGGCGAGCGAATCGAAACCGCGCTCGGCGACGGTTCGCGCTGGGGCGTGACGCTGCTTTATTCGGCCGAGGGCGAGGCGCTCGAAACGGCGGGCGGCATCGCGGCGGCGCTGCCGTTGCTGGAGCGCGACGACGAGCCGAAGGTGTTCGTCGCGGTCAGCGGCGACGTGTTTTGCGAATACGACTATGCGGGGCTGCGCTCGCGTGCCGAGCAATTAGCGCGTGCGGACGCGCCTGGCATGCATCTCGTGATGGTGCCGAATCCGGCGTTTCATCCGCGGGGGGATTTCGCGCTTGACGCCGAAGGGTATCTCTCACTCGACGGCGAGCCGCGGTATACGTTCGGGAATATCGGGGTGTACGACACGCGGATGTTTCGCGGGCTTGCGTCGGGGGTTAAGCAGGCGCTCGCGCCTTATTATCGGGCTGCGATCGAAGCGCGGCACGCGACTGGGGAGCTATATACGGGCGTTTGGGAGAACGTCGGGACACCCGCGCAGTTGGCGGCGCTCGATGCGCGGCTGGGGAAAATCTAGACACCCGGAATGGTGTCCGGCGAGATCTGGAGATAAAGGCGGCTCTTAGCGGCACTCCGGTCTTAGAAAGACGGTTTGCCCGCGCAAGGCGGCGACAGCAAATGGGATGCTTGGGATTGCGAGATCCGAATGACTGTCAACGCCTACAATCGCAAACTTCCCGGATTAAATTCCTTTCTCTCCGGGAACGCAGGGAGCAACCTGATTGTGCCGCCGGACTGGAAAGGGACCATGACGGCAGGATTGATCACGCGTGAACCCAAATACGACATCCGAGCCGGCGTTGGCTACTTGCTCACGCGCATGGCGCTTTTTTCTGATCGACATGTCATCACAGGATGGCGACCGTTCACGACGGCGATGGTTGCTCGGCGATATAACGGCGGCGGCGATCCCGACTACGCTCGAAAACTCGAGCATGCATAGTCACGCCTAAACAAATCTGCCGGGGCGTTATGCGCACAATAATAAAAATTAGCCTGTGTGCGCTGGCGCTGGGATCATACACAGCCATCGCCGCCCAAAATCCTGAATCACCGAACGCAGGCGAAGAATGCAGCGCCTGCTCAGAAGCCGGGATGAAAAGTTGTTCGGCAAAAAAGCAGCGGACAGCGAGCAGAATTTAAAGCGAGCGGAACAACAGACGCTCGAAGCCATTCAAAAGTGGGACGAAGATCCGCAATACATCGAGCTATCCGAATCTACTTTTAGCCAGTCGAACGCGCTATTTTCCGACTACAAAACTGCTCAGTGCTCATTTTCCGCGTCTCTAGCCGGAGGGGCCGCGGGCAACTCGCATGACAATCCTCGACTCGCCTGCATTGCGAAAATCAACGATGAACGCGCCGAGCAATTGAGAGGCGCCGTCACCGTCCTGCCGCCGAAGCAATGACATAGGGGTGGTGCGCAGCGCCGCCGAACACCCTCACATTTCCGCCGTCTCCTCCCCCCGCGCCGCATGCTGCTGCAACGCCCACATCTGCGCATACAGCCCACCCTCCCGCAACAACCCTTCATGCGTGCCACGCTCGACAATTCGCCCATGATCCATCACGATAATCTGCTCCGCATGCACGACCGTCGACAACCGATGCGCAATCACGAGCGTCGTCCGGTGCCGCGCGATCTGCTCGAGCTCCCCTTGAATCGCTCGTTCGGACCGTGAGTCGAGCGCCGACGTCGCCTCGTCGAACACGAGGATCGGCGGATTCTTGAGAATCGTGCGCGCGATCGCGACACGCTGCTTCTCGCCGCCCGACAATTTCAATCCGCGCTCGCCCACCATCGTCTCGTACCCCTTCGGCAAACTCTCGATGAAGTCGTGGATGTGCGCGGCGCGGGCGGCCGCGATCACCTCGTCGCGCGATGCCGAAGGACGCCCATAGGCGATGTTGTAGTAGATCGTGTCGTTGAACAGCACCGTGTCTTGCGGCACGATGCCGATCGCGGCACGCAACGAATCCTGCCGCACGTCGCGGATGTCCTGCCCGTCGATCAAAATCGCGCCGCCCATGCCGCGCTCGAGATCGTAGAAACGGAACAGCAGCCGCGCAAGCGTCGATTTGCCCGAGCCGCTATGGCCGACCACGGCCGTCGTGGTGCCCGCCTCCACCGTGAAATCGACGTCGATCAGGATCTGCCGGTCGCGCTCGTACGAAAAATTCACGTGCTCGAAACGCAGCTGCGCATGGCGCACGGCGAGCGCGGGCGCATTCGGCACGTCGGCCACCTCGCGCGCCGAATGCAACAGCGCGAACATGCGGTCCATGTCGGTCAGGCTCTGCTTCAACTCGCGATAGATGACCCCGAGAAAATTGAGCGGGATATACAGCTGCAGCATGAACGTGTTGATCAGCACGAGATCGCCGAGCGTGAGCTTGCCGGCCAGCACACCCTGCGTCGCGCGCCACAGGATCGCCACGAGCCCCGCGCCGATAATGGTCTGCTGCCCGAAGTTGAGCAGCGACAACGAATGCTGCGAACGCACGGCCGCGCGGCGGTAGCGCTCGAGATTCTCGTCGTAGCGCTGCGTCTCCCACTCCTCGTTGCCGAAGTATTTGACCGTCTCGTAGTTGATCAGCGAATCGATCGCGCGCGAGTTGGCGCGGGAATCGAGCTCGTTCATCGTGCGCCGGAAATGCGTGCGCCACTCGGTGAGCTTGACGGTGAACACGATGTAGGCGACCAGAGCGGCCAGCGTCACGTACACGTAATAGGCGTCGTACTTGATCGCGAAGAAGCCGAGCACGAGCGCGACCTCGACCAGCGTCGGGATGATGTTGTAGAGCGAATACGAAATCAGCTGCTGGATGCCGCGCGTGCCGCGCTCGATGTCGCGCGACATGCCGCCCGTCTGCCGCTCCAGATGGAAGCGCAGCGACAGCCCGTGCAGATGGCGGAACACCTGCAGCGCCAACTGGCGCACCGCATGCTCGGTGACCTTCGCGAACAGGATCTCGCGCAGTTCGGTAAACAGGCTCGTGGACAAGCGCACGAGCGCATATGCGATCACGAGCATGCCGACGCCGCCCGCGAGCACGATGCCGGTGTCGTGTCCGCTGCGCGCGAGCGCCGTGAGCTGGTTCGCGGCCGCGAGATGATCGACGATGCGCTTCATCACGATCGGCACGCCGAGGTTCGCGACCTTCGCGCCGATCAGGCACGCGAGCGCGAATATCACGCGCCATTTGTAGGCCGACAGATACGGCAGCAGCGAACGGATCGTCTGCCAGTCGTTGCGCGGCGCGGCGGACGCCGGCGCGGGTTCGGAAGCGGGAAAGCGGCGCATGGGGAAACAGGCCTGGGCGGCCTCGTTGGATCGCTAGGCGGCGCACACGCGGCGCGGCGCCCGCATCGATCGGTTATTTAAGCGGCGTACTTCAAAGGCCCCTGCTCGCGCGTCGCGAGCGACGGCCGACTTTCTCGTACAATTCTTATCCCATATTCTCGCAGAAGCCGCCGGCAGGCGCTCGCGGCTGCGCGACAACTACAACCGTCCCCCGATCATGTCCGACACTCCCGACGCGGCCGCCGAACCGCAACAACTTCCGTCGCAACTGCCCGCGCTGCGCGTGATGCCGATGCCGAGCGACGCCAACGTGCACGGCGACGTGTTCGGGGGCTGGATCATGGCGCAAGTCGATATCGCCGGCTCGATTCCGGCAACGCGGCGCGCCAACGGCCGCGTCGCGACCGTCGCGGTCAATTCGTTCGTCTTCAAGCAGCCCGTGTTCGTGGGCGATCTCGTGAACTTCTACGCGGCGATCGTCAAAACGGGGCGCACCTCGATCACGGTCGACGTCGAGGTGTATGCGCAGCGCATGAGCGTGCTCGGCGAGGTCGTCAAGGTCACGGAAGCCACCCTCACCTACGTGGCCACGGGCAACGACCGCAAGCCGCGCCCGCTGCCGCCGCTCGTGGGCTGAACGCCGCCCGACATTTCATTCGCCTTTCGACAGTGCCGTATACTGCCCGGATCTACATCTCCGGGCTAGTTCCTTGATTCAGTTCCTCGCGATCGTCGGCGCCTTGCTGCTGGTGGCGCTCAACGGCTTTTTCGTCGCGGCCGAGTTCGGCCTCGTTAAACTGCGCGCGACGCGCGTGCACACGCTTGCCCGCAAAGGCGGCCTGCGGGGCCGCATCCTCGCGGTCGTGCATGGCCGGCTCGACGCGTATCTGTCCGCCTGCCAGCTCGGCATCACGCTCGCTTCGCTCGGGCTCGGCTGGATCGGCGAGCCCGCGTTCGCGCAGGCGATCGGCCCGCTGCTCGACGCACTCGGCATCGATTCGCCGAGGATCCTGCATCTCGTGTCGCTCGGGTTCGCGTTCTCGGTGATCTCGTTCCTGCACATCGTGGTCGGCGAACTCGCGCCGAAATCGATGGCGATCCGCCAGGCGGAGCGCATCGGCCTGTGGGTCGCGCTGCCGCTCTACGCGTTCTACTGGGCGATGTATCCGGCGATCTGGGTGCTCAACAACAGCGCGAATGCGGTGCTGCGGCTCGCCGGGCTGTCGAGCGAGCACGGCGGCGACGCGCATTATTCGACCGACGAACTGAAGCTGATCCTGCGCAGCCGCCGCAGTCCCGGCGGCGCGCCGCAGTCGGCGTATACCCGCGACGAATGGAACACGCTCGCGCATTCGCTCGATTTTTCGTCGATGACGGTGTCGGATCTGATGCGCCCCGCGCACGAAATGATCGGGCTGCGCCAGGATCTGCCGCTCTCCGACAACATGCGGACCGTCGCGCAGCATCGCTTCAGCCGCTACCCGCTGTTCGAAGACAGGTCGCGCGAGCGCATCGGCGGCCTGATCCACTTGAAGGATCTGTTGCTGGCGAGCCAGGCGGGCGCATCGCTCGACGATCTGTCCGACTACGCGCGTCCCGTGGAGATCGTCTCGCCGGACACGTCCGCGCTCGATCTGTTCCGCCGTTTCCGCAACGGCGCGCCGCATTTCGCGCTGGTCGGCCGCAAGGGCCACAAGCCGATCGGCTTCCTGACGCTCGACAACCTGCTCGGCGCGCTGGTGGGCCAGATTCACGACGAGTTTCATCAGGGCGCGACCGGCTGGACGCGCCTCGACGACGGCACGTTGATCGGCCGCGGCAGCTTGCCCGTCGTTTCGCTCGAACAGGCGCTCGGAATCGACATCGACGAAGGCCGCACGGAATCGGTCGGCGGCCTCGTGATAGATGCTCTCGGCGATCTGCCGGCCGAAGGGCAGCGGGTCGAATTCGATCGCTTCGACGTCGTCGTGAAGAAGAAGAACGGGCCGCGCATCGTACTGGTGCGCGTCCATCCGAAGCCCGCACGGGAAGCGGCCGCTTAATGCGGCCCGTCGGCAGCCGATGAGCGCCCGGCCGACCGCGCGAAACGCGTCAGCCCTTGGCCAAGCCGAAGTCTTCCATGGCCGGCACGAAATCGTGGTTCGGCTTCGGCCTGCGCGTGAGTTTGACCAGCGTATAGCGCTGCAGCGGCGAGAGCGCGGCCCAGCCGGCGGCCGACAGCGCGGGCAGCCCCGCTTGCGCGCAATGCTCAGTCAATTGCGCGGGCACGCTCGCAGTATCGCGCCACGCGTCGCTCGCCTCGCCCGGCTCCACGGGTTCGAGCGCGCCGTCGCCATGCGTGCCGAGCATCGTCAGCAGCGCCTGCTTGAAATATTTGTCGAGCTCCGGGTCTTCGCGCGCGGGGAAGCGCGCGAGCAGTTCGCGGTCGGCAAGCGGCAGTTTCTGCCACTGCTGCAGCGAGATCCGGGCGCCGATGCGGTCCAGATGGAAGCGCACGATCATCGGCATGAAGGTGAGGTTCTGCGACGAAGCATGTTCGTAGCCGAACATCACGGGGGTATCGCTGAGTCCTTCCCAGTCCATTTCATCACCTCTTCGAGTGGGCTTGCGTGAGTTGGCGTAAACTTGAGTGAGCGCTGCGCAGGGCTGCGCGCCCGATGCGCGGCTGGGTCCACCATCGTACTACGCTGCGTCGGACGAATCAGTGCGCAAATGCCGGAGCCTCGCACGAACACAGTGTTTCCACTGCGCGGTTACCGGTGAAAATCCACTAGAATTCCCGAATACAGGCGCGTTTGCGCACCCCGTTTTCAGCCAAGGAACCACGCCGTGTCATTGCACGAAGAAGCCCTCGAACCGAGCGGCACCATCGAACTGAATGTGCGCAGGCAGCGCGGCCATACGTTCGAGGAGACCACCGATCACGTCGGCCAGGAGTGGCCCGTGGCGATCGTCGTCAACGGTATCTCGCATGCGGTGATGATGTGCACGCCGTGCGATCTCGAGGCGTTCGCGGTCGGGTTCGCGCGTTCGGAGGGCATCGTCTCGAGCGGTGCCGAAATCCAGGACATCGAAGTAATGCTGTACGAGGACGGCCCGACGCCGTATGCCGAAGTGCAGTTGACAGTGATACAGGAAGCTTTCGCGAATCTCAAGGAGAAGCGCCGTTCGATGGCGGGCCGCAGCGGCTGCGGTGTGTGCGGCATCGAGAGCGTCGCACTGCTCGATCTCGATCCCGAGCGCGTGCCCGACCTGAGTTTGCTGGACCGTCTCGCGCCCGACGCGATCGCGCACGCCGCGCGCGCGCTGCCCGCGCATCAGACGCTGACGCGCCTCACGGGCGGCCTGCATGCGGCGGCGTGGTGCGATGCGACGGGGGAGATCCGCTATGCGTTCGAGGACGTCGGGCGCCACAATGCGCTCGACAAGCTGATCGGGCAGCTGCTGCTGTCGCGCGAGGATTTTTCGCAGGGGTTCGTGTTCTTGTCGAGCCGGGCGAGTTACGAGTTGGTGCGCAAGGCTGCGCGCGTGGGGATTCCGATGGTCGCGACGATCTCGGCACCTTCGTCGCTCGCGATTTCCATCGCCAAGCAGGCCGGGTTGAAGTTGCTGAGTTTTTGCCGCGAGAGCGGGTATGTGGATTATGGGACGGTTTGATGAGCGGCGCTGGCGCGCCGCTCTTGCTTGACGTGGTCTTGCTTAGCTGCGGGTTTGGTTTATTCGTGTAGGTTGTGGATGAACCAGTGGCATGTTCACGCTTGGGAGGACGGGGGGGGGG
>CAUPOD010000081.1:0-8520 GCA_963512745.1 uncultured Burkholderia sp.
TTTTTTGTGGTGGGTTTTTTTTTTTTTTAAATACACACTATTTAGTGGGGGGTGGGGGGGGGGGGGGTGGCGGGGCGCGCGTTGGCGCGCGCCGCACAGCGGCAGGGCCGCGCGGATCGCGTGCGCGAGGTCGTCGGGCGCGTCGTAGCGCAGGTCCGCGCCGCGGATCATCGCGCTGACCGCCTGCTGGCGCTCGTATTCGGCGCGGCATGCTTCGCAGCCGGCCAGATGCCGTTCGAGCGCGAGCGACTCGGCCGGGCTCAGTTCGGCGTCGAGATAGGCCGGCAGCAGCGGGTGGGCTTGGTCGTGGTCCATCATGCTTCCCGGTCCGTGGCCGCGAGCAGGGCGGCCAGTTGCTGGCGTGCGCGCCCGAGGCGCGACATCACCGTGCCGATCGGCACGCCGACGACGGTGGCGATCTCGCGGTACGACAGGTCTTCGAGTTCGCGCAGCACGATCACCTCCCGGTATTCGACGCGCAACTGCCGCAGTGCTGCCGCGACGCGCGCATTGCGTTCGTGGCGCAGCGCCTCGGTTTCAGGGTTGCAGTCCGCGGCGCCGTCCGGCGGCGCGCCGTGAATCGTCTCGTCGAAAGCCGCCGTCACGGCGCCGTGCGCGCGATTCTGCTGATGCCACGTATAAAACGTGTTGCGCACGATGCTCAACAGCCAAGGGCGCGCGTCGCCGCCGCGAAAGCCGTCGAAAAAGCGGAACGCCCGCAGAAAGGCCTCCTGCACGACGTCGCGCGCATCCTGATCGTTGTGGGTGAGCCAGCGGGCCACATCGTAGGCCGAGTGCATATGAGGCAGGACGAGGGTTTCGAAGCGCTGCGCGATGTCTTCTTCGGTCATCGACAGTTCCAGTTGGCACCGCCGGAATGCGGGCCGCTGCTCGTGAGACTGCCCGGCGGCCGGATTTATTCCCGGCGCGCGGAGATTTCGGCACTGTAAGATGCTTCGCCTGCATTCGGCACTGCTTCGGCGCTAGCGCGCGGCCGCCTGGCGGCGTGGCGGCGTGGCGGCGTGGCGCCCCGGCCAGCGCAAGTGTACCGGCCATTCGCTTGTCACGGAGATTACGGTTCCGTACACTCGCGCCCAGATTGCTAACTAGAAGGATATATCCTCGATGGCCGATTCCTACTTCCCCCGCTGGCGCGCGCCGGCCTCCGGGACCGCCGGCGCGGTGGTCGCGCCCGACGAACGCCTGCCCGGCTTGCAGACCCTCGCCATGGGCGCCCAGCACGTGGTCGCCATGTTCGGCTCGACCGTGCTAGCGCCGCTGCTGATGGGCTTCGATCCGAACCTGTGCATTTTCATGTCGGGCATCGGCACGCTGCTGTTCTTCGTGCTGGTGGGCGGCCGCGTGCCGAGCTACCTCGGTTCGAGCTTCTCGTTCATCGGCCTCGTGATCGCGGTGACGGGCTATGCCGGCCACGGCGCGAACGCGAACGTGCCGGTCGCGCTGGGCGGGATCATCGCGTGCGGCGTCGTGTATGCCGTGATCGGGCTCATCGTGTGGGCCGTCGGCACGCGCTGGATCGAAACGCTGATGCCGCCCGTCGTGACGGGCGCGATCGTCGCCGTGATCGGGCTCAACCTCGCGCCGATCGGCGTCAAGAGCGCGGACGGCTCGACCTTCGCCGCCTGGATGGCGCTCGCGACGATCCTCAGCATCGGCGGCGTGGCCGTGCTGACGAGCGGCCTCGTGCAGCGTTTGTCGATCCTGCTCGGGCTGCTGATCGCCTATGCGCTGTACGCGATCGTGACCAACGGCCTCGGCCTCGGCGATCCGATCGATTTCGCGCCCGTCGCGCAGGCCGCATGGTTCGGGCTGCCGCACTTCACGGCGCCCGTGTTCGAAGCGCCCGCGATGGCGCTGCTCGCGCCGGTCGCGGTGATCCTGGCCGCGGAGAATCTCGGCCACATCAAGGCCGTCGGCGCGATGACCGGCCAGTCGCTGGACCGCTATATCGGCCGCGCGTTCATCGGCGACGCGCTCGCCACGATCGTGTCGGGCAGCGTGGGCGGCACGGGCGTGACGACCTATGCGGAAAACATCGGCGTGATGGCCGTCACCAAGATCTATTCGACGCTCGTATTCGTGGTGGCTGCGCTGATCGCGATCGTGCTCGGCTTCTCGCCGAAGTTCGGCGCGCTGATCCGCACCATTCCGGGCCCCGTGCTCGGCGGCGCGTCGATCGTCGTGTTCGGGCTGATCGCCGTGACCGGCGCGCGCATCTGGGTCACGAACCGCGTGGATTTCTCCGACAACCGCAACCTGATCGTCGCGGCCGTCACGCTCGTGCTCGGCGCGGGGGATTTCTCGCTGCACCTCGGCGGGTTCGTGCTGGGCGGTATCGGGACGGCTACCTTCGGTTCGATCCTGCTGTATGCGCTGCTGCGCGGGGCGGGGAATCGGGCGGCCGGGTAAAGGAACGATGGCATGGCGGCGGGCGCGAATTGCCGCGGGGAGCAGCATGTCGAGCGCGCCCGCCATGCTATATTGCTTCGCATGTTCGCTCTAAGACGCATCCTGATCGTCCTGCTGCTGGCGCTGAGCCTCCCGGTTCAGTCGTATGCTGCTGCCGTTTGCGCGGTCGTGCATACCGAGCCGTACGGCAACGCGACGGCGGAGCAGGGCTCTATGCATCACGCCGTGCCGCCCGCGCGCGTCGCGGCCAAGTCTTTCGATCATCTCTCTTCGCAGTGCGCGGCGTACTGCTGCATCGGCCTGGCGTTGCCGAGCGAAGTCGCGCTGCTGCCCGGCCCCGTGGATTTGCGTCACGCCGCGCCCTTGGCGCCGGCTGCCGCGGCGCCCAGTTTTCTGACCGGCGGCATAGACCGCCCGCCTCGCCGCACGTTCGCCTAACTGCCGTCCGTGGCGGCGCAAGCCGCCGGCGGCAGTCTCAGATCCGCCCGCTCAGCGCGGGCATGCATCCATTCTCCTATTCCGTTACGCGCCGGCAGGAGCCGGTGCGCCGGTTTCACCGAACATTTCATTTGGAAGACAGATATGAATCTCGAGAAAGCGAAGGGCGTTGCGTTTCTTTTGGCGTGCGTTTCGATCGGCGTGGCAGCCGTGCCTGCGGCTCGCGCCGACGACGCGCAGAACATGCACGGCATGAAGATGGACAGCGCCGCGACCGCGCAAACGGTCACGGGCGAGTCGACCCAGCCGTACAAGGACGCCGACGCGAAAATGATGAGCGCGATGGAGGCGCCGCCGTACACGGGCGACGCGGACCGCGATTTCGTCGCGCACATGATCCCGCATCATCAGGGCGCAGTCGAAATGGCCGAGGTCGAGCTCAAGTACGGCAAGGACCCCGCGATTCGCAAGCTGGCCGCGGGAGTCGTCAAGGCGCAGCGCGAGGAGATCGCGTTCATGAAGCGCTGGCAGGCCAAGCACGGCGGTATGTGATTTGGCGGCGGCCGCTTGGTCCGAGCGCTTGGTCGGCCGCTCAACAGGGCCGCTCGATTGAGCGGTTCGATTGAGCGGTTCGGCTTGGCCGCTTGGTTGGGCCGCTTGACCCGATGACTCGGTGCAGTCGCTGAGTTCGGCCGTCCAGCCGCGCGCTCGGACTGCTCCCGGGTCATGGAGTCACATCCGGTCCAGCGCTAGCGCCGCACGCGCCGCTTTCCACGGCCTGCAAAACGACGCCGTCGGACATATCCTGCACGAAAGCCACAGCGTGCAACTGTTGCCGGTTCCATACCGGCGGCAGTTGCACCTCGCGCCGGATGTGCGTGTTGCCGGATGCCAGCGGCATCGGCCCCATCCATACGCGCACGGCATTGTCATGCATCAGCGTCGCACCGCGGTTTTCGCCGGCGCCGACCGGCGACTTCAACGCACTTTCGGTAACGGCCAGATATAACGCGGCATGCGGCGGCTGCCCATGCGCGGTCACTGATGCATCGAGCGTCAGCCTGCCGTTCGGTGACGCCGTCGAAGTCAGCGCGATCGCGACCGCCGCCGGCCGCGCATTGACCTGCCGGATTGCATCGGGCAACGCCCCTCGCCAGGCGCGCAATTCGGCACCGTTGATGAAGAATTCCGGCGTGTACGAAAAACGGCTTTGGCTCGCCGCCGCGAGTTCGTGCTGGCGCGCGTCGAACACGCTTTGCGCGAGAAAATCCTTCCACCCGAGCGCGTCCCAGTACGTCACGTGCAGTGCAAGCGGCACGACGCTCGCCTGCGCGCCGACTTCCTCCCGCAACCGGCTTAATTGACGATCTGCGGGCGGGCAACTCGAACAGCCTTCGCTCGTGTATAGCTCGACCAAAGCGGCCGTGGCTGGGCCGCTTTGGGCTGTCGCGGCGCAGACATTCGCGGCATGTGCCGCCGGAGCGGTGCCGAAAACGCAGAGCAACGCGAGCGAGGCGAGACGTTTCATGATCTCGAACCCTATCCAAGGCAGTGGCGGGATGTACCTTGGCTAATTCGCCATGGCATCGCCGCCGGTTACACGCATCGGGATTTATGCTCCGCCAATTTCGGCGCGGCTCGCTGTAACCCTGACGGACCAGCCGGCGAAATACCGTGTGAAGCGCAAGCAGGAAGTGTAGGCAGACAGCGCAGCGGAGGCATCCATGGCCGTTTCCCCGAATCCATCCACACCGGCCGCGCCTGCCGGGCCGACCGCCTTCGTGTTTGCCGGCGGCGGCAGTCTCGGCGCGATCGAGGTCGGCATGCTGCGCGAACTGCTCGAACAAGGCGTGCGTCCCGATTGCGTGATCGGCGCGTCCGCGGGCGCCATCAACGCCGCGTATTTTGCCGGGCGGCCCGACGCCGACGGCGTCGCCATGCTCGAAGCGCTGTGGTGCCGCATCAAACGGCAGGACGTCATGCCGTTCACGTTGTTCGGATTGCTAGGGACCGTGCTGGGGCGGCGCGCCAATCTAGTCGACGCCACGGCGCTGCGTGCGCTGCTGGAGCGGAACTTCACGTATGCGCGCGTGGAGCAGTCGGCCCTTCCGCTGCACATCGTCGCCACGGACATGAATACCGGCAACGAAATCGTGCTGTCCGCCGGACCGCTCGTGGACGCCGTGCTCGCGAGCGCCGCGATTCCCGGCGTGTTCCCGCCCGTGCGTATCGGCGGGCTCGATCTGGTCGACGGCGGCGTCGCCAACAATACGCCGATTTCCGCGGCCGTCGCGCTCGGCGCGACGCGCATCGTCGTGCTGCCGGCCGGGTTCGCGTGCGCGCTGCGCAAGCCGCCTGGCAACGCCGTCGCGCAGGCCATGCACGCGTTGTCGCTGGTCATCGCGCGGCAACTCGTGCGCGACCTCGAGACATACGCGTCGCGCGCCGAGATCTTCGTCGTGCCGCCGTTGTGTCCGTTGGAAGTGTCGCCTTACGACTATGCGCAATGCGCGGGCTTGATCGAGCGCGCGGCGCGGAAGACGCGCGCATGGCTCGGCGAGGGCGGTCTGCAGCGCGCTTTCATTCCGGGCGAACTGCGCGAGCATGCGCATGCGGCGGCGGGTGCGGCGCATTGAGGGAGATTATTTTACGGCTCGCGCAATGACTTCCATCGGGGCGACATGCAGCCAACGGAGCGCGGAAAAAGAAAAAGGGCTTAGCCGAAGCTAAGCCCTTTTTGCATCTTTGGTAGGCCGTACTGGATTCGAACCAGTGACCAACGGATTAAAAGTCCGCTGCTCTACCAGCTGAGCTAACGACCCGAAGAGGCGAGATTCTAGCGTGCACGTTTTCGGGTGTCAACCATCGAGACGCCCAAAACCGCCCAGCGCGTTATTTCAATGCTTCGAGCTTACCCTGCGCCGTCTGTGCCGCGCTCGACCCGGGGAACTGCGTCACGACCTGCGCGTAAGTCTTCTTCGCCGCCGCCTTTTGCCCTTGTTCGAGCTGGTTGGTTGCGATCGCCACCAACGCGTCGGCCGCGCGCGCATGCTGCGGGTAGTTCTTCACGAGGTTCTGCCAAGTCGCCGTCGAGCCGCGGTAGTCGCGCAGCGCGTACTGCGCGTTGCCGAGCCAGTATTGCGCCGTGGGCTGGTACGGGCTCTGCGGGTACTTGTCGATGAACGCACGGAAGGACGCGGACGCGGCCTTGAAGTTGCCGCCGCGGAACTGCTGGGACGCCGCGTTGAACGCATCCGTTTCGCCGGGCTGAACCACGCCCTCGACGCCGTCCACCGTCTGTTGCTGCGGCTCGAACTTCTTGAGGCGCGTGTCGAGATCGGCGTACGAATCCTTCTGCTGGCGTTCCAGCGTGGTCAAGCGGTTGGTCAGATCCTCGTTCGCGCCGCGCAGCGTGTCGACCTGCTGGCTCAGCTGGTCGATACGCCCGGATTGATCGAGGATGGTCCGCTGTGCGGCGGCCAGCTGGTTGGCCTGATTCGCGCTTTGGGCACGCAAGTCGAGTACGGCTTGGCGCGCTTGATCGTCGTCGAACAGGCCCGCGTGCGCGGGGACGGCCGCGAAGGCCGCCCCGGCTGCGCAGAGCGCCGCGCTTGCGCGCAGCCAGGAGAAACGGTGCGTCATACGGCGTTAGGCTCGCAAATTATTGATAAACGATGTCGGCGCGGCGGTTCTGTGCCCACGCAGCTTCGTCGTGACCCAGCGCGACCGGCTTTTCCTTGCCCAGGCTCACGGCTTCCACTTGCGAATCGGCCACGCCGAGCAGCGACAGCGCGCGGCGCACGGCCTCGGCGCGCTTCTGGCCCAGCGCGAGGTTGTACTCGCTCGTGCCGCGCTCGTCGGTGTTGCCTTGGATCAGGATATGGCGCGCCGGATGGCTCTTCAGATAGCCCGCGTGCTGCGCGAGCAGGCCCTGGTACTGGTCGGCGACCGAGTAGCTGTCGAAGTCGAAATAAACGCTGCGCTTCGCGAGCGGGCTGTTCGGATCGTTGAGCGGGTCGACGCTGACTTGCGCGACGCTGTCGGCGTTCTGCGTGCTCGTGGCACCGCCTTGGCCGGCTTGGCCTTCGGTCTTGACGCCCGACTTACAAGCGGCCAGTGCGCCGATCATGGCGATGGCCAGAACGATACGAAGTTTTTGCGACATCATGAGCTTTCTCCTAATGAGTTATTGCATGAAGGGTCCCCAAGACGGCTCGTGAACCGAGCCGCCCTGAATGGACAGGATTTGCGGGGGCGCGCTGCCATCCGACGGGACCGCCGCAAGCACACTCCGGCCGCCGGCCTGCGTGGCGTAAAGAATATACTGACCATTGGCCGCGAAGCTAGGCGATTCGTCGTGATCCGTGTTGGTCACGGGGTTCGCCGCGCCCGATTGCAGGTCTTGCACGTAGAGCTTGAAGCCCCCGCCCGTCCGCGAAATGTAGGCGAGCTGACGGCCGTCCGGGCTGATACGCGGGCTCGTGTTGTAGCTGCCCGTGAACGTCACGCGCTGCGCCGCGCCCGCGTTCTCGCCGGCGGCGGGCATGCGGTAGATCTGCGGCGCGCCGCCGCGGTCGCTCGTGAAATAGACCCAGCGGCCGTCGGGCGAGTAGGTCGGTTCGGTGTCGATCGAGCTGCTGCGCGTGAGACGATGCAGGTCGCCGCCCGTCGAATTGACCGAGTAGATCTGCGTGTTGCCCGTGAGCGACAGCGCAACCGCGAGCGTGCCGCCGTCGGGCGACCATGCCGGCGCGCTGTTGTTGCCCTTCTGGTTCGACACGACGTAACGTCGGCCCGTCGGCAAGTCGTGAATATACACGACCGGCTTCCGGAGCTCGAACGAGACATACGCGACCTTGGTGCCGCTCGGCGACCACACGGGCGAGATGATCGGCTCGCGGCTCGTCAGCGCGGGAATCGCGTTCGCGCCGTCCGAATCGGAGATCAGCAGGCGGTACGAGTTGCCCGATTTCATCACGTACGACAGCCGCGTGTTGAACGCGCCGCGCACGCCGAGCAGCTTCTGGTAGATGTAGTCGGCGATCTTGTGACCGGCCTTGCGCATTGCCTCGTTGCCGTTCGAGGCCGTCAGCGACAGGCCGCCGAGGCTCTGCTGCTTGACCGTGTCGAACAGCATGAAGTTGATCTGATACTGGCCGTTGCCGGTCGGATTGACGGTGCCGGCGACGAGCGCGTTTGCGCCGCGCGCCTTCCACGCGCCGAAGTCGGGCGTGACGTTCTCGGGCACCGGCACGCTGCCCGGGTCGATGTTGTTGAACTTGCCGCTGCGTGCGAGGTCGTCGCGCACGATGGCCGTGACCGATTCGGGCGCGCTCGCTTCGTTCGAGAAATGGCCGGTGGCGATCGGGAACCGCGTCGAACCCACGCCGTTGATCTGCACGTTGACCTGCGCTTGCGCGCTGCCCGCCGCGACCAGGCAGGCCGTGACCACGGTGCTCAATCCTAGCTTCGTCATCAAACTCATGCTTGTTGCTTCCTCTATCTGGAGCTAGCGCACGGACCGGGAAATCAGCGCTGCGTTCCCGGCGCGCGCCTCGCGCGTTGGCGTCAGTCTATCCGGATTCACCCGGCATCCGACGCGTGAAAGGTAATTCTAATGTTCGGCGGCGTTTGACCGTTGTTATCGGGCGG
>CAUPOD010000082.1:0-8436 GCA_963512745.1 uncultured Burkholderia sp.
CCACCAACTACATCGCCGTTGACGGGCGAAGCTGCACCGTGGGCCGCGCAAGACGCAGCCGCACCGGTGAACGAAACCGCACCGGTGTCGGCAGCCGCTCAAGCAACGTCGATCGATCAGGCTTCCGCAGCCGTTTCGGCACCCGCTTCGGCATCGACTCCGATCTCGATTCCGGCCCCGACGCCAAGCATCGTCGCGCCGTCCGCGTTGAGTACCCCGCCCGTCGTCGCCGCGACGCCGAGCGCGCTGGCACCCGGCGCGACGCTGCCGTCGGCGTTCAGCGTCAATGCGCCGCCGCACGCGGGCCATGCGTCACGTGTGATTCCCGTGTCCGCCCCCGTGACGGCGCCCGAGCCCGCGCCGGCTTCCAGCCCGTCGCCGGCAACGCTTTCGGTGCTCTCCACGGGCGCAGCAGGTACCGCGGCGGCTGCGCCCTCCCCCGCCCCGCAACCCGCGCCGCGCCCCGTGCCGCCGAACGCGATGACGTTCGAAGCGCTCGTCGCGACACCCGTCGATCTGCCGCCGCTCGACCTGCTCGAACCGGCCTCGGACGGCGGCGAGCCGATTTCGGACGCGCAGCTCGCGCAGACGAGCCAGGTCATCGAACAGCGCCTGCAGGAATTCAAGGTGCCCGTCACGGTGGTCGGCGCGTCGGCGGGCCCCGTCATCACGCGCTTCGAGATCGAACCCGCGCTCGGCGTGCGCGGCAGCCAGATCGTCGGACTCATGAAGGACTTGTCGCGCGGTCTCGGCCTGACCTCGATCCGCGTGGTCGAGACGATCCCGGGCAAGACCTGCATGGGCCTCGAATTGCCGAACGCGAAGCGCCAGATCATCCGCCTGTCCGAGATCCTCGCCTCGCGCCAGTATCAGCACTCGGCGTCGCAGCTGACCATCGCGATGGGCAAGGACATCGTCGGCAATCCCGTCGTCACGGATCTCGCGAAGGCCCCGCACATGCTCGTGGCGGGCACGACGGGCTCGGGCAAATCGGTGGCGATCAACGCGATGATCCTGTCGCTGCTCTACAAGGCGGCGCCCGAGGATGTGCGGTTGATCATGATCGATCCGAAGATGCTCGAACTGTCGGTGTACGAAGGCATTCCGCATCTGCTCGCGCCCGTCGTGACGGACATGAAGCTCGCCGCCAACGCGCTGAACTGGTGCGTCGGCGAGATGGAGAAGCGCTACCGCCTGATGTCCGCGGTCGGCGTGCGCAACTTGGCGGGCTTCAACCAGAAGATCCGCGACGCCGAAGCGCAGGGGCGCAAGATCGGCAACCCGTTCTCGCTGACGCCGGACGCGCCCGAACCGCTCGCGACGCTGCCGATGATCGTGGTCGTGATCGACGAGCTGGCCGACCTCATGATGGTCGCGGGCAAGAAGATCGAGGAACTGATCGCGCGGCTCGCGCAGAAGGCGCGCGCCGCGGGCATCCACCTGATCCTCGCCACGCAGCGCCCGTCCGTCGACGTGATCACGGGCCTGATCAAGGCCAACATCCCGACGCGCGTGGCGTTCCAGGTCTCGTCGAAAATCGATTCGCGCACGATCCTCGACCAGATGGGCGCCGAGAGCCTGCTCGGCCAGGGCGACATGCTGTTCCTGCCGCCCGGCACCGGCTATCCGCAGCGCGTGCACGGCGCGTTCGTGGCCGACGAGGAAGTGCACCGCGTGGTCGAGTATCTGAAGCAGTTCGGCGAGCCCGAATACGTGGACGGCATCCTCGACGGGCCTGCCGGCGACGGCGTCGCGCAGGATCTGTTCGGCGAATCGCCGGACGCCGAGGCCGACCCGCTCTACGACGAAGCCGTGGCATTCGTGCTGCGCTCGCGGCGCGCGTCGATCTCGTCGGTGCAGCGCCAGCTGCGAATCGGCTACAACCGCGCGGCGCGGCTCGTCGAGCAGATGGAAGCGGCCGGCCTCGTCTCGCCGATGGGGACCAACGGCAACCGCGAGGTGCTCGCGCCGCCGCTGCCCGAATAACGTAGAACGCTCCACGGCTCTACGCACAGGGCGCGGCACGCCGCCGCGCCCCTCCTCCCCCGCTTACTCCGCGGGCACCGGCACCAGCTTCACGTCGGCCGGCTTGCCGAGCGCAAGCGGCGACGCCTGCGGCTCGAGATGCCCCGTCGCGGGATCGCGCTTGAAAATCACCACGCTGTCGCTGCCCTGATTGCCGGCAATCAGCCACTTGCCGCTCGGATCGATCGCGAATTCGCGCGGCGTCTTGCCGAGCGTCGATTGGCGCCCCGCGTACGTGAGCCGCCCCGTCTTCGCATCGACCGAGTAATAGGCGATCTCGTTCGCGTCGCCGCGGTTGCTCACGTACAGAAAACGTCCGTCCGGCGACAAATGCAGCGCGCCGCCGCCGAGCGCGCCCTTGAACTCGGGCGCGGCGAGCGGCAGCGTCTCGATCCACGTCAAACGGCCCGCTTGGTATGCGTAGACGCTGATCGAGCCGTCCAATTCCGAAACCAGATAAGCGAAGCGTCCGTCCGGGCCGAACACGAGATGGCGCGGGCCTTGTCCAGCCCGGAGCTTGGTGTGCGGTGTCTGCGCGGGCGCGAATACCGCGCGGCTTCCGTCCGCGGCACTCGGCGCGTCCGGCGTGTAGCGGTAGCCGTACACCTTGTCGTCGCCGAGATCCTGCGCGAACAGGTACTGGCCGTCCGGCGCGAACACCGCCGAATGCACGTGCGCGCCGTCCTGCCGCCCGCGCACCGGGCCGCTGCCCGAATGCCCGACCTGCTGCACGCGCGCGCCGATCTTGCCGTCCGCATCGAGCGCGAACACCTCGAAGCTGCCGCCCGGATCCGGCGCGACCGAGTAGTTCGCGACCACCAGGTACTTGCCGTCGGGCGAGAAGCTCAGGTAGCACGGATCGTTGCCGTTCAGCGGCACGCGGTTCAGCAACGTCAGCGCGCCGCTCTTCGCATCGAAGCGAAACGCGCTGATGCCGCCGTGCACGCTGGCGGGCCCGTCGTCGCCGGGCAGTTCGTTGACGGCGTAGACCAAGCGCCCGTCGCGGCTCGCGAGCAGATAGGACGGGTTGACGGTCTGTACGGACGACAGCGGCGTCGCGGCGCCGGTGGCCGGATCGAAGCGATAGACGTGAATGCCGTCGCCGCCCTGCGGACCGGTATAGCTGCCGACCAGCATGTCGTAGAGGCCGCCCGCCGGCGCGGCGGCGTGCGAGAGGGCCGGCGCGGTGCCGAGCGCGAGGGCGGCGGCCAGCACGAGGTCCTTAGGCCGGCTGGCGCGGAACTGCCCGCGCGCAACATGATGCCGCGCGAGTGCGCGAATGCGGAATAGCAACGTAACCTCCTAGCATCGAGTCGTCTCGGATGGGGAATGCAGCCGTAGGCTGCGCGCGCCGCTTACTAGAGACTAACGGCGCGCGACCGAGTATAGGAGATCGGCTCGATCCGCGCATAGAGCCGCGCCGGGGCACGACGACGCAAGCGAGCCGGCAACGCAGGCTTCACAGGTAATTGCTGACCACCGTCGCGAGCATCGGGCGGAGCGCGCCGGCCTTGGACAACACCTTCAGCGACAGCACCCCGCCCGACGCACCCACGTGAAAATTGCCTCGCCTATCCGGCATCGAGCGCTGGCCCGACGCCTGCGTAAAGGTGGCGGCCACGACCGGAGAAGCCGCGACGCTGCGCCGGGCGGAGCCGGTGCTGCGCATCGTCAGGAGTGCGATGTCGGCGTGCGGAAAGTTGTTCGAACCGGGCGCGAAACGAATCGTGATCGGGGACGCGTCCGTCGCGCCCGCCGAGCCGCCTGCCGGCTCGGTACTCGAACTCGTCACGTTGAACGGCACGGCTACGATCGCGCCCGAAAAATTGATCGTCCCGCCGCTCGCCATCGCGGATACCTGAACCGCGCAGAGCACTAGCGCGGCACCTGCGAGCGGTAAATAACGTGCCCTGGAGAATTGCCAACGTTGCTTTGCCATCTGTTTGCCCCTATAGGAAATCCCGAGCACCGTCCGACCTCGACGGACCTGACCCAATGAACTCCATAACGGCAACGGCCCGGCGATACTTTAGTCGCGGTCTCCTGTCCGTTCGGCAAACGGCGGAACGATCTCGGCAATCGGACTGGCAGTCATTGGTAGCTCATCGTAAAAGTGGCCAAGCCCTTCACAGTGCCAGCGCCCACGGTCCCCGTCGCAAAATACTGGACAGTCAGCGGAATGCTATTGGTACTGCCCGATGGGCCCACCAGCCACTGATGGGTATTGCCCGCCGCGGCCGAGTCGGGGCCATAACTGACTATCGTCCCGTCGGCATTCAGCACGCGCAACACCACTCCCGACGCCGTCGAACCGCTCGCCAGCGTCAAGTTCTGGCTCGTATTGCCGGGGTTGGTCGCGTCGGTCAACGTCACGTAGACGTTGGCGCCGCCCCCGCACGACAAGCCGATTCTGAACGGCGTGTTGCCGGCCGCGGTACCGACCGGGCTCAACTCGCCGACCTCCACCGATGGCAGCGCAACGTCTATCGCGGCCGTGGTCACGCTGCAGGTTGCCGAGCGGATCGTACTGTTGCCCACCGAGTACGTGACCTGAGGCGGCGACGTGACGTTGTCGGGAATGTTATGACTGACTAGCGTCATGAACGAGGGGACACTGAGCTCGCCGCCTTGCGCGGCCGAAGCGACTGTCTTGATCAACCGGTACGTGAACGTGAACCAGCCGCGAAAGGGGCTGCCCTTCGTGATCGGCTCGCCGAAGTCGCTCCATCTGCCCCGGCTGATCTCCGACAGCACCTGGTTGTCGTACGTCACATCGATCACGCGCAAGCCGACGCCGTCCATGCCCGTGTTCCAGACACCCGGCACTGCGCTCGCGGTCAATTTTGGGTAGAACTGCAGGTAAAAGCCATGGTTCGGCGACCCGGACGGCGCCGGATTCGCCGGGCAACTAACCGAGACCGTGGAAGTTTGGGCGGTGCCGAGCGGGGCCCCGACCGGTACGTCGCGCGGCACCGCCACCGTCCCGAAGTCGATCGTATCCGCGCCGGTGATCGTGCATTGCAGCGGCGCCGAGCGCGCAGGATGGGAATATCCTGCCGCCGACAAGACGATCGCGCAAAAGCATGCGGCCCGGCGCCACCTGTTCAGAAATGGAATCATTTGAATGAAGTTATTTAACGTAATCGCCATCATGGGACATGGCATAACACAGAATAGGAGTTGAGAGGGCAAACCACCGCGATATGCGCGAGGACGGAAAAGGCGCGTGTGCGCCGTCATTTTTTCGAGGCAGCCGCTATTCGGCTTTATCGTCCCAGCATAGGTAACGGCTGCCGCCAAACGACTCCCGAGTTTTCATTTTTATTAAATCACATAGGCGGACCTGCAATAATAAAAATGCAGAGATACCATTTGTCGCACCCTTTTATTTTCAGCGCTACCATTTTTCAATCAAACACACTTAATACGATGCGCCACCTATTTCGTATAATTGAAACGAAAAACCGCATGTAAAGCATATCCGAAACGGATTAAGTTTAATGTTGACCCGACTTTGGAAACCGCACGGACATGGATCAATTGAACGGCGAAATAGGCCCAATGCAGCTGGCAGGCGCGGGCGATATCGATCTTTGGCTTACTTTCTATGACGAAATCGGCGACGCCGCGTTGCTCGACCGCTTGCGGCAGGTGTTGAGCGGCGAGGAAAGACGGCAGGAGGCGCGTTTTCGATTCGCCGACGACCGCAAGCGCTACCGGCTCACGCGGGCGCTCGTGCGCACGGTCTTGTCGCGGTACGCCGAACTAGCCCCCGAGGCCTGGACATTCACGACCAATGCCTATGGGCGCCCCGCAATCTCCGGCGCTCATAGCGCGCTGGCCCGCAACCTGCAATTCAACCTGTCGCACACGCGCGGTCTGATCGCGCTCGCCATCACCCGCAGCGGCGGGGTCGGGGTCGACGTCGAGTGCCTCGCACGCTACCCGGTAACGCGCGACCTCGCCGAACATTGCCTGGCGCCCGCGGAGCTTGCCGACCTGGCGCGCGCACCGCGCGACGAGTATCAAACGCGCTTCTTCGAGTACTGGACATTGAAGGAGTCGTACGTCAAAGCACGCGGCATGGGGCTGTCGATTCCGCTCGCGCAGTTCGGCTTCGATCGCCCCCGCCCGTGCACGGTGCGGCTATCGGCGGAGCCGGCCATCGACGCGGCCCCGGAACGCTGGAGCTTCTGGCAATTCCGGCCCGCGGCGGACTATATGCTCGCAGTCTGCGCGCAACGCGCGGACGGCATCGCACCACGAATACGTATCCGCAAGATCGTCCCGACCGTCGCCGACTACGCCTTTCCGCTACACGCGACGCAAGTCTCGCCATTCGTTTAAGCCGCGCTCGAGCGGCCCAGCCAACCGCCCGCCGGGCAATGCCTTCGACGAGATGCCGTCCCGATTTGGGCAGAAACAAATCCGATTTGGGTAGAGCCATCAAATAATAATGATTATCATTTACAAACTGTAAAGACGAAAGATAGCCCAGCCGATGCGGTGCTCCGTTGGGAATGCCGAGCGGCCGGTCCGTGCGGCATCGCGCTTACTGCCCCTGCGCCGGCCCGCACCCTTCCTTCGGGCGTACGCCCCATCCGGTCAATTGGCTTTCCCGCTCGCTGTGCATGCGCGGCAAGGGAGGAAAACGCACGCCCCTCGACCGGCCGGCAGCTGTTGCACGTCCGGCGTTTTGTTGGCCTCACCCTCGAACCGGAACTCTCATCCATGCCCATGTCCGAACCCCGTCTCGCTCCCGTCTCGCTGCCCGGCCGCCCCCCTCTCGACGAAGATTCGCTGTGCGACGCGCTCGCCACCGACCTCCGTATGTCCGCCGCATTGCTGCGCGACGACGCCAATCTGCTACAACTGGGCTTCGATTCGATGCGCATGATGGACTGGCTGAACCGCCTGCGCGATGCGGGCTACACACTCACGCTGCGTGAACTATACAGCGAACCGACGCTCGCGGGTTGGCGCAAACTGATGCGCCGCGCGCCGTCCCGCGCGGCCGTCCGCTCCGCGCCGGCGGCCCATTGGCCGACCATGCGCGACGGCGGCGCGTTCGATCTGACGCCGGTGCAACACGCGTATCTGGTCGGGCGTTCGCCGCAGCAGGCGCTCGGCGGCGTGGGATGTCATCTGTATCAGGAATTCGACGGGGCGGGACTCGCCCCCGATGCGCTCGAAGCGGCCGTGCGCACGCTGATCGCGCGCCACCCGATGCTGTGCGTGCGGTTCGGCGCGGACGGCCGCCAGCGATGGCATGGGCAGTCGGATTGGCCGGGCGTCGCCGTGCACGACCTGCGCGCCATGGACGACGGCGCGCGCGAACACGCGCTCGACGCGCTGCGCGCTACGCTGGGCCACCAGGTGCTCGACGTCGCGCGCGGCGAAACGTTCGATTTCCAGGTGTCGCTGCTGCCCGGCGGACGACATCGCCTGCACGTCAATCTCGATCTGCTCGTGCTCGATGCGGCGAGCTTTTCGCTGGTGTTCGAGGAACTGGCGGCGCTCGTCGAGGGCCGTTCGCTGCCGGACGTCGAGGCGGGCTACGACTTTCGCAGCTACCTCGCGCATCTGCGGCACGAAGATGCGTCCGCGCGCGACGCCGCGCAACGGTACTGGCTAGGCCGGCTCGACGCATTACCGGCCGCGCCGCGCTTGCCGCTCGCGCGGGAACCCGAGCAAATCTCGCCGGTGCGGTTCTCGCGGCGCCGCGCGGTTCTGGAGACGGACGAATGGCGCGCGTTTCAGGCACGGGCCGGCGCGTGCGGAGTCACGCCGACGCTGGCGCTCGCGACGTGCTTCGGCGCGGTGCTCGCGCGCTGGAGCGGCGACGCGCACATGCTGCTCAACCTCACGCTGTTCGACCGCCAACCGCTCGATCCGGCCGTCGAGCGCATGATCGCGGACTTCACGAACATTCTGCTGATCGATCTCGCGGGCGAAGGCGCACCGTTCGACGCGCTCGCCCGCGCGAACCAGACTGCCTTTGCGGACGCGTACGAGCACCGCCGCTGGTCCGGGGTCGAAGTGCTGCGCGAACTGCGCAAGACGCAGCGTCATCCGTACGGCGCGCCCGTCGTGTTCACGAGCAATCTCGGCCGGCCGCTGTACGGCCGCGACACCGCCGCGCTCGGCCAGCCGTCCTGGGGCATTTCGCAAACGCCGCAGGTTTGGATCGATCATCTGGCATACGAACACGATGCGTCGGTCTGCCTGCAATGGGACGTCAACGACGCCCTGTTCCCGCCTGCCGTCGTCGATGAGATGTTCGGCGCATACGTCGCGCTGGTGCGCCGACTCGTGGAGGACGCCGAGGCATGGCCGCGGCCCCGGCCCGCCCCCCAGCCCCGCTCGCCGCGCGCCGCGCGTGGGGGCGCGAAAGACACCCCCTGCGCGGGG
>CAUPOD010000083.1:0-8418 GCA_963512745.1 uncultured Burkholderia sp.
TGGATCAGGTGGGGGGGGGCTTTGCAGATATGTCTTGGCGCGCGCTGGAGGGGGGGGGGCGCCCCGCCGGAGTGTGGGGGGGGGGGGCGCGGCCCCCCCCCGCTGCCGTCCACGAGCGCGAGCGCATGCGCGACTTCTTCGCGCGTGCGCCGGTTGCCGAGCGGCAAGCCCCAGCGGTAGCCCTGCGCCGCCATCGCGACGAAATCGTAGCCGCGGATGCGCTTGTCGGCGAGCGCGCGCATCTGCGGCATATAGCCGATCGCGGGATCGCCGCGCGTGACGGGCGCGCTGGCGACGCGGATCGTGCCGCGTGCGGGCGGCACGAGACCGAGAATCGCGCGCATCAGCGTGGTCTTGCCGGCGCCGTTGGGCCCGAGCACGCCGACGAACTGGCCCGCGCCGATCTCGAAGCTCACGTCGCGCAGCACGCTGCGGCCGCCCAGATCGAGCGTGACGCGATCGAGCGCGAGCGCGGGTGTGCCGGGCATGCCGTGCGCGGCACGCATGGAGTCGGTTGTCATCGCGTCGTCAATGCCTGGTCGAGCGCTTGTAGTTGTTTCAGCATCCATTGCTGGTAGGTCTCGTCGAGCGGTTCGGTTTCGGTCACGCTGACGCTCGGCACGCGCGCGTCGCGCGCGATCCCGAGCATGCGCTTGGTCATCGGTTCCTGCGCCTGGCTGTTGTAGATCAGCACGCGCACCTGGCGCTCGCGCAGATCCTTCTCGAACGCGGCGATATCGGCCGGGCTCGCCTCGGTGTCGTTCATGGCGGCGGTCTGGAAGCGCAGGTTGCGCATCTGCAGGCCGAGCGCATCGGCCATATAACCGAACACGGGCTCGGTGGCCGTGACGGGCTGGCCGCGGTACTTGGCGCGCATGGCCGCGATCTCGGCGTCGAGCGGGTGCAGCGATGCGACGAAGCGCGCGAAATTCGCGTCGTATTGCGTGCGGTGCGCGGGATCGGCCGCGTCGAGCGCGTCGGTCAGCGCGCGCGCGACGGCCGGCATGGTCGCGGGCGCGTACCAGAGATGCGGGTTGTCGCCGGGCTTGTTGCCGGTCAGGTCGGCCGCGACGATGGTTTTGCGCCGCGCGCTCGGCGACGCGTCGAGCAGCTTGCGCATCCACGGGTCGTAGTCGGCGCCGTTGTAGATCACGATGTCCGCGTGCTGCAGCGCGCGCGCGGTTTTCGGGCTCGCCTCGAACAAGTGCGGATCCTCGTCGGGGTTGCTGAGGATACTCGTGACGGCGACGTTCGCGCCGCCGATCTGGCGCGCGACATCGCCGTAGAAGTTCTCGGCGGCGACGATCTGCACCGGCGCGGCCGCGGCCGTCAGCGGCTGGCCCAGCGCATAGGCCGCGGCCAGCGCGGCAACTAGCGCGGAGACGGCGCGCCAGCGGCGCGGCAACGTGCGTTTGAGCGTGCGGAGCACAGGCTGGGTCATCGGGCGAATCCTCTGTGAAACGAAACGGTGAGTGAAGGGAGCGCGGAGTAGCGCGCGGCTTGCGCGAGCGCGGCAGGCGGCTTGGACGGCCGCCTCAGCGATGCGTGTCGGTCTTGGGGTGCGCCTTGCAGTGCCCGCACAGGCCCGTCAGCTCGACCACCTGGCGATGCAGTTCGAACCCGTGTGCGTTCTCGCTCGACGAGAGCTGGCGCGCGAGATCGGACCCGGGGATCTCGACCGTCTCGCCGCAGTCCTCGCAGATCAGGAATTGGCCCTGATGCGGCTGGCCGACCTCGCAGCACGCGAAGAACGCGTTCTTCGATTCGATCCGGTGGATCAAGCCGTGCTCGACGAGCAGGTCGAGCACGCGATAGACGCTCGTCGGCGGCAGCCGGCCGCGTTCGGGTTCGAGCGCGGCGAGCAGATCGTATGCGCCGATCGGGCGGCCGGCCGTGAGCACCTGTTCATAGACCTGACGGCGCAGTTGGGTCCAGGCCAGCCCATGTTCGGCCGCATAGGCGGCGGCGCGGGCGAGGCGGGCGGCGAGTCGATCGGAATTGGCCATGGCGAAGAGGACGGCGAACGGGAAACCGGATGATATAACATATCAAACCGTTGCGCAGCGAAGTGCGCCTGCCGTCCCTTCGGCGGTTGTCGCGCCTACGGCGCCGAGGCAGTATTTACGGCCGTGGCCCCGCACCCTGGGGGAAAGCCGTCCGTCAAAGTTCCCCGAGCCCGTGGAACGCGCCGTGATGGAACACGAGCGGCATGTGCGCGGCCGCATCGGGATGCACGCCGCAGCGTTCCACCTCGCCGACGAAGATCACGTGATCGCCTTCGTCGTAGGAACTGCGGTTGTGGCACTCGAACCACGCGAGCGCGCCGTCGAGCACGGGCATGCCGCTGGTCCCCTCGGCATGCGCGACGCCCGCGAAGCGGTCGCCCTTGAAGCTCGCGAAGTGCTTGCACAGGTCGAGCTGGTTCGCGGCCAGCACGTTGACGACGTAATGGTCGCTGCCGCGGAACGCCGCGAGCGAACTCGCGCGGTGCGAGAGGCTCCAGAGCACGAGCGGCGGGCTCAACGAGACGGAGTTGAACGAACTGGCGGTGATGCCGACTAGGCGGCCGTCCTCGGCGCGCGTGGTGATGACCGTGACGCCGGTGGCGAACTGGCCGAGCGCGGCGCGGAATGCGGCGCCGTCGAAATCGGGCGGCTGGGCGCGCTTCTTCAAGAGACGGCTCCGGACGGGAACCGGCGCGCGGCGGCGGCAAGGGCAACGAAAAAAGGCAGCGTAAGCATTGGATCGATCGGTTGAGTGCCACGATTCTAGCGGAATCGCCTGGCCGCGGCCGCTATGCGATCCGCCGGGCCGCGCGAACGGCGCAAGATAACGCGCGGCGATGCTGGTATCCTCGATGCTTCTCGTTTTTATTCGATGCTAGGGTGATAGACATGTCTGAAACCGCAACGCTGGGCGGCGGCTGCTTCTGGTGCATGGAAGCGGTGTTCCTCGATGTCGAGGGCGTGCTCGCGGTCGAATCGGGGTATGCCGGCGGCAAGACCACCGAGCCGACCTACAAGCAGGTCTGCGAAGGCGACACGGATCACGCGGAAGTCGTCAAGGTCGTGTTCGATCCCGTGCAGATCAGCTACCGCGAGATCCTCGAGATCTTCTTCGCGACGCACGATCCGACCCAACTGAACCGCCAGGGCAACGACATCGGCACGCAATACCGCTCGGTGATCTTCACCGACTCGGAAGAGCAGCGCAAGACGGCCGAGGCGCTGATTGCCGAACTGTCGCACGAGCGGCTGTTCGACGACGCGATCGTCACCGTGGTCGAGCCGCTGAACGGCAACTACTGGCCGGCCGAGGTCTATCACCACAACTACTACGCGCGCAATCCGGAGCAAGGGTATTGCGCGGCCGTGATCGGCCCGAAGCTCGCGAAGTTCCGCAAGAAGTTCGCGCACCGTCTCAAGTCGCTGAAGGCCTGAGCGCGGCGAGTCATCGCGCATAAAGAAACGCCGGGCAGGACGCCCGGCGCGAGTCGCCCGGACATGGAGTCCGGGCTCGTCTGAAGCCGCGGACGCGCAACGCGTCCGCGCAGCCGCCTCAACGCGGCAGCGAATGCTCGTACATGTAGCGGCGCGACCACGGCAGCGTCTTCGCGCTGCGGCCGGCCTTGCGGCACACAAGCTGATAGATCGACACGTCGTCGTTCTCGAACGCATATGCGCAGCCCGCGAGGTACACGCGCCAGATCCGGAACTTCTCGTCGTCCACGAGCTGCTTGGCTTCCGCCGAGCGCGCCTCGAAATTGTCGGTCCAGATTTCGAGCGTGCGCGCATAGTGGCGGCGCAGGCTTTCCGCATCCACGACCTCGAGGCCGCCGCGCTGCGCCGCCTCGATGGCGAGGCCGATGTGCGGCAGTTCGCCGTCCGGGAACACGTAGCGGTCGATGAACTCGCCGCCGCCGAGCGAGGTCTCGCCGCTGTCGGCGTCGCTCGACGTGATGCCGTGGTTCATCGCGATGCCGTCGTCGGTCAGCAGGTCATGCACGCGCTTGAAATACTCGGGCAGGTTCTTGCGGCCCACGTGCTCGAACATGCCCACGCTCGTGATGCGGTCGAACTGGCCCTGCACGTCGCGGTAGTCCTGCAGGCGGATCTCGATGCGGTCCTGCAGCCCGGCCGCCTTCACGCGCTCGGTGGCGAGATCGAACTGGTTCTGCGACAACGTCACGCCCACGCACTGCGCGCCGAACTTCTCGGCCGCGCGCAGCACGAGCGCGCCCCAGCCGCAGCCGATGTCGAGCAGGCGCTGGCCCGGCTGCAATTGAATCTTGGTCAGGATGTGGTCGATCTTCTTGAGCTGCGCGGTGGCGAGATCCTCGTCGCCGTTCTCGAAGTACGCGCACGAGTACACCATGTTCGGGTCGAGCCACAGCTTGTAGAAGTCGTTCGAGACGTCGTAGTGATACTGGATCGCCTTCTTGTCCGACGTTTTCGAGTGCGTGAAGTAGCGCTTCACGCGCGCGAGCTTGCTCGCGTTCGTGACGGTATTGCGCGCGAGCGAGTAGCCGATGTCGATGATATCGGTGAGCTTGCCCTCGATGTCGATCTTGCCCTTCACATAGGCTTCGCCGAGATTGTCGAGGCTCGGATCCAGCAGCAGCGGCAGCGCAGACGCGTGATTGACCTTGAGCGTGACTTGCGGTGCGGCGAAATTGCCGAAATCCAGCTGCTGGCCGTTCCAGAGTACCAGGCGCGCAGGCAGATTGGCCTTGTTGCGCACTTCATCTACCCATTGCGCCAGCTTTTTTTCCCACAGCATGTGCGATTCTCCACGTTCGTTGAAAGGGGGACTGCGAACTCAAATCGGGAGTGCCGCATGGCGGCATGACGTCACGGCGACAGCCGCTCGATGCGCCAGCCGTTCGGCGCGGCGGCGTCGCGCACGTAGCGCAGGCGGTCGTGGAGCCGCGACGGGCGGCCCTGCCAGAATTCGAGCGCATCGGGCACGAGGCGGTAGCCGCCCCAGTGCGCGGGACGCGGCGGATGCTCGCCGAAGCGGGCGTGAAATTCGGTTTCGCGCGCCTCGAGTTCGGCGCGGCTGTGCAGCACTGCGCTCTGTTCCGAGGCCCATGCGCCGATGCGCGAATTGAGCGGGCGCGACGCGAAATAGCGGTCGCTTTCCTCGGCGCTCGTTTTTTCGATGCGCCCCTCGATGCGCACCTGGCGCTCGAGTTCGATCCAGTGGAACAGCAGCGCCGCGTGCGGGTTTTCGGCGATCTCGCGGCCCTTGCGGCTGTCGTAGTTGGTGAAGAACACGAAACCGCGCTCGTCGAGGGCCTTGATCAGCACGATGCGCGCAGAAGGGCGGCCCGCGGCGTCCGCGGTGGCCAGCGTCATCGCGTTCGGCTCGGGCAATTGGGCGCGCAGCGCCTCGCCGAGCCAGATGTCGAACTGGGCGAGAGGTTCGGCCTGCACGTCGCTTTCGTCGAGCGAGGCGCGCGAATAGTTGATGCGAAGATCGGCGAGGCTGGTCATGTGCATGTTAGGCAAACGCTGCAATCGCGATCGAGTATAACGAAGCTCGCTAAAACCTGCGAGGCGCCGCCGCCTGCAACTGTACTGTGCGTGCCGTGTGCCGCGGACGCTGTGCTCTTTGGGCGCGGACGCCGGCCGGGCGCGGCTCGCGCCTCTCAGGCACAATAGCGGCTGCCGGCGATGCGGGGCGGCGCATGGTGCCGCGCCCGCGTGCGGCGCAGCCTCGCGCTTGCCGTTTTCGTCCCTTTTGCCGTCCGTTCCGCGCCTCGCATGTCTTCCGAAACCGATCTGAACGATCTGAATGTTCCTCCCGCCGTCTCGTTCGACGCCGACCACGCACGCCGCTTCGGCGGCGTCGCCCGGCTTTACGGCGTGCCGGCGCTCGCCGCCTTCGAGCGCGCGCGCGTCGCGGTGATCGGCATCGGCGGCGTGGGATCGTGGGCGGCCGAGGCGCTTGCGCGCAGCGCGATCGGCACGCTCGCGCTCATCGATCTCGACAACGTGGCCGAGAGCAACACCAATCGCCAGATCCATGCGCTCGACGGCAACTACGGCAAGCCCAAGGTCGAGGCGATGGCCGAGCGCATCGCGCTGATCAATCCGGCGTGCCGCGTGGCGTGCGTGGAGGATTTCGTCGAACCCGACAATCTCGACGCGATGCTCGGCGGCGGGTTCGATTACGTGGTCGATGCGATCGACAGCGTGCGCACCAAGGTCGCGCTGATCGCGTGGTGCGTGGCGCGCGGCCAGCCGCTGATCACGGTCGGCGGCGCGGGAGGCCAGCTCGACCCGACGCGCGTGCGCATCGACGATCTCGCCAACACGATCCAGGACCCGCTGCTGTCGAAGGTGCGCGCGCAGCTGCGCAAGCAGCACGGGTTTCCGCGCGGGCCGAAGTCGCGCTTCAAGGTCAGCGCCGTCTATTCGGACGAGCCGTTGATCTATCCCGAGCCCGATACCCAGGTGTGCGCGACCGACAGCGAGGAGGCGCCCGGCGTGCAGCCGCTCGCGAGCGGCCCGATCGGGCTCAACTGCGCGGGTTTCGGGTCGAGCGTGTGCGTGACCGCACCGTTCGGCTTCGCGGCCGCCGCGCACGTGCTGCGCGCGCTGGCGGCGCGCTGAGGCGCTCTGCGCCCGCTCAGTTCAGCGCCGCGCCGAGCTTGCGGCGCCAGGTCGAGACGAGCTGCGGATCGTGCGCGGCCATGCCGAACACCGAGATCATGGTCTTGCGCGCGAGTTCGTCGCGCCACGTGCGGTCGCGCTGCACGATATCGAGCAGCTGCGCGAGCGCGCCGTCGAACGCGCCATGCGCGATCAGCGCCTGCGCGAGATCGAAGCGTGCGTCCAGATCGCCCGGATCGGCCGCGATGCGCGCTTCGAGCGCGTCGGTCGGCGGCAGTTGCGCGGCCGCGTCGAGCGCCGCGAAACGCGCCTTGACCGCTTCGTAGCGCGGCTCGGTGCCTTGCGTGGCGCGCGGCGTCAGGTGCGCGAGCGCCTCGCGCGCGGCCTCGGCCTGACCGCTCTGCAGCAGCCATTCGATCAAATCCAGGCGCGCATCGTCGTATTCGGGATTCATCTGCAGCGCCTTCTGCAGATGCGCGAACGCGAGTTCGGGCTGCCCTTCGGCCAGCGCTCGATGCGCGGCATGGCGCTCGGTTTCCTCGGTGGCCGGGAACAGCCGCGCGATGAACTCGCGCAGCTCGCCCTCGGACAGCACGCCGAGAAACTGATCGACGGCCTGCCCCTGCGAGAACGCGACGACGTGCGGAATGCTGCGCGTGTTGAAGTGCGCGGCCAGTTCGCGGTTCTCGTCGACGTTGACCTTGACCAGGCGCCAGCGGCCGCCGTCCTGGACTTCGAGCTTTTCGAGCATCGGGCCGAGCGTCTTGCACGGCTCGCACCACGGCGCCCAGAAATCGACGAGCACGGGTACGGTGAGCGAAGCGTCGATCACGTCGCGTTCGAAAGTGGCAAGCGTAGTGTCCATGATGTCCCCGTGAAAATGTATGCAGCTCGGATAGGGGCGCCGCGGGCCGCTTCAAGCTCGGCCGCGCGGCGCGCGCGTCATGCCATCGGGTTTTTCGCGAGCGGCGGGTTGGCCGCGAAGTAGCGCTTGATACCGCGCAGGATCGCGTCGGCCATCTGATCGCGATAGGCCGGGTCGTTGAGCCGGCTTTCCTCGTCGGGATTGCTGATGAACGCGGTCTCGACCAGGATCGACGGGATATCGGGCGCCTTCAGCACCGCAAACCCGGCCTGTTCGACCGCCCCCTTGTGCAGCTTGTTGATCTTGCCGACCTCGCCGAGCACGTAATTGCCGTAGCGCAGCGAATCGTTGATCTGCGCCGTCGTCGACATGTCGAGCAGCGCGCGGCTGACCACGGCGTCCTGCGTCTTGATGTTGATGCCGCCGATCAGGTCGGACGCGTTCTCCTTGTCGGCCATCCAGCGCGCGGCCGCGCTCGACGCGCCGTGCGACGACAGCGCGAACACCGAGGAGCCCTTGGCGGACGGCGTCGTGAACGCGTCGGCGTGGATCGACACGAACAGGTCCGCTCCGACGCGGCGCGCCTTCTGCACGCGCACGTTGAGCGGCACGAAGAAATCGGCGTCGCGCGTCATCATCGAGCGCATGTTCGGCGCGTTGTCGATCTTGGCGCGCAGCCGCTGCGCGATATCGAGCGCGATGTGCTTCTCGTAGGTGCCCGCGCTGCCGATCGCGCCCGGATCCTCGCCGCCGTGGCCCGGGTCGATCGCGACCGTGAGCAGGCGCGTGGTGCCGGCCTTGCCCGATTTCGGCGTGCTGAACGCGTACGTGTTGTCGCCGTCGATCGCGTCGGCCGCGGGGGCGCCCGCAGTGCCGCTGCTGCCGGTATTGGTGTTGCCGGTGCCCGCCGCGCCGCCGGCGTTCTTCGGCTTGCGC
>CAUPOD010000084.1:0-8379 GCA_963512745.1 uncultured Burkholderia sp.
GTTTAGAAGTGAGATTCTCTTGGACGCAGCCCAGCAAGCGCCTTAGGATATTTCGAGCCAGGCGGAGACCGACCGCGCACTGCCCGACCTCGCCGCCACGCTCGCCGCGCCGCATGCGGGCAGCTTCCTGCGCCTCGGCGCCGATGCCGTCACGCGCCTGCCCGCCACGCCGCTGCCGACGCCCGACGTGGTCGGCTTCTCGCCCGATACGGCGGCGCTGCTCGGCTTGCCGTCGGACATATATCACGCGCCCGGTTTCGCCGAATTGTTCAGCGGCAATCCGACGCGGGAGTGGCCCCCGGCATCGCTGCCCTACGCATCCGTCTATTCCGGACACCAGTTCGGCGTGTGGGCGGGCCAGCTCGGCGACGGCCGCGCGCTGACGATCGGCGAACTCGAACACGGCGGCACGTTCTACGAACTGCAGCTGAAAGGCGCGGGCCTCACGCCGTATTCGCGCATGGGCGACGGCCGCGCCGTGCTGCGCTCGTCGATCCGCGAGTTCCTGTGCTCGGAAGCGATGTTCCATCTCGGCATTCCGACCACGCGCGCGCTGTGCGTGATCGGCTCGCCCGCGCCCGTGCGCCGCGAGGAGATCGAAACCGCGGCCGTCGTGACGCGCGTCGCACCGAGCTTCATCCGCTTCGGCCACTTCGAGCATTGGTTCTCGAACGACCGGCCCGACATGCTCAAGGCGCTCGCCGATCAGGTGATCGAGCGCTTCTATCCCGAGTGCCGCGCGGCCGAGGACCCATATCTGGCCCTGCTCGACCAGGTGGTGCAGCGCACCGCGCTGCTCGTCGCGCAATGGCAGGCCGTCGGCTTCTGCCACGGCGTGATGAACACCGACAACATGTCGATCCTCGGCCTCACGCTCGACTACGGCCCGTTCGGCTTCATGGATGCGTTCGACGCCACGCACGTGTGCAACCACTCCGACGCGCAGGGCCGCTACGCGTACCGCATGCAGCCGCGCGTCGCGCATTGGAACTGCTATTGCCTCGCGCAGGCCATGCTGGCGCTGATCGGGCAGCACCGCACCGATCTCGACGAGAAAGCCCATACCGAGGCCGCGATCGAAGCCGTGCAAGGCGTGCTGTCCCGCTTCGGCGAGCATTTCGGGCCGGCGTTCGAGCGCGCCATGCGCGCCAAGCTCGGCCTCGAACTGGAACGCGAAGACGATGCCGCGCTCGCCAACGCATTGCTCGAAGTCATGCACGCGAGCCACGCCGATTTCACGCTGACGTTCCGCCGTCTCGCCGGGCTGTCCAAGCGCGACGCGAGCCGGGACGGGCCCGTGCGCGACCTGTTCATCGACCGCGCGGCATTCGACGCGTGGGCCGTGCGCTACCGCGAGCGCCTCGCGCTGGAGACGCGCGACGATGCCGCGCGCGCCGCCGCGATGAACCGCGTCAACCCCAAGTACGTGCTGCGCAACCATCTGGCCGAAACCGCGATCCGGCGCGCGCGCGAACGCGATTTTTCCGAAGTCGAGCGCTTGCTCGACGTGCTGCGCCATCCGTTCGACGAGCAGCCCGAATACGAGGCCTATGCGGCGCTGCCGCCGGAATGGGCGAGTTCGCTCGAAGTCAGCTGCTCGTCTTGAGTCGAGGCGCGGGCCTTGAACTTCGGTCCGCCCGCGCCCATTTACCCGCTAGCATTCACACAGGAGCCTCGCATCATGTCCCACGATCACGACGACGCGTCCTATCCGTACCAGAAGGACGATGCCGACCTGCGCCGCCGCCTCACGCCGCTCCAATACGAAGTCACGCAGCATGCGGCCACCGAGCGCGCGTTCACGGGCGCGTACACCGATACCGAGGATCCGGGCCTGTACCGCTGCATCGTCTGCAACGCGCCGCTCTTCACGTCGGGCACCAAGTTCCACTCGGGCTGCGGCTGGCCCAGCTACTTCGCGCCGATCGACGAAAGCGCGATCGAGGAAAACGTCGACCGTTCGCACGGCATGACGCGCATCGAGGTCAACTGCAACAATTGCGGCGCGCATCTGGGCCACGTGTTCGAAGACGGTCCGCGCGACAAAACCGGCCTGCGGTACTGCATCAACTCGGCTGCGTTAAACTTCCAGCCCAGTTCCGACTCCTCCGGCGCCTGAGCGCGCCGCTACCGCTCAGTCATGAAATTCCTGTTCGATCTCTTTCCGATCCTGCTGTTCTTCGTTGCGTTCAAGCTCTCGAACATCTATGTCGCCACCGGCGTCGCGATCGCCGCGACGCTGATCCAGGTGGCATGGATGGCGTTCCGGCACCGCAAGGTCGACGCGATGCTGTGGGTCAGCCTCGGCCTGATCGTGGTGTTCGGCGGCGCCACGCTGCTGCTGCACGACCAGACCTTCATCCAGCTCAAGCTCACCGTGCTGTACGGCCTGTTCGCGGCCGCGCTGCTCGTCGCGCGCTATGCGTTCGGCAACAACCTCATCGAGAAGATGATGGGCAAGCAGCTCGACCTGCCGCATGCCGTGTGGGACAAGCTGAACGTGGCGTGGGCGCTGTTTTTCGCGGTGCTCGGGCTCGCGAACCTGTACGTGATGAAGAACTTCAGCCTCGAGCAGTGGGTCAATTTCAAACTGTTCGGCACCACGGGCGCGATGGTCGTGTTCATCCTCGCGCAGAGCCTGTGGCTGTCGAAATACCTGAAGGACGAGTGATCATGTCGGACGTTTTCGTGCAGGCCACGCCGGCCGGGCGCATCGCGCTGATCGAGACCTGGCTCGAAGCCGCGCTGCAGCCCGTTTCGCTCGATGTCGAGGACGACAGCGCCGCGCACGCGGGCCATGCAGGGGCCGGCGCGGGCGGCCATTACAACGTGCGCATCGTGTCGTCCGCCTTCGAGGGCAAGTCGCGCGTGGCGCGTCACCGCCTGGTGTATGATGCGCTCGCCGCCGCCATGCAGCATGGCATCCACGCGCTCGCGATCGCGGCCTATACGCCAGAAGAATTCTTTACGTCTTCCCAATAGTTTCGTTAGGAATGTTTCGATGATGCTGAAATCTCCCCGCCTGTGGGTACTTGCGGCCGCTGTCGCCGCCGCGCCGGCTTACGCTCAGAACATCGCCGTGGTCAACGGCACGCCGGTGCCGACGGCCCGCGCGAACGCGATGATCGCGCAGCTCGTGCAACAGGGGCAGCCCGATACGCCGCAGCTCGAACTGCAAGTGCGCGAAGAACTGGTGAACCGCGAGATCCTCATGCAGGAAGCGCTGCGCGAAGGCATCCCGAATCGTCCCGACGTGAAGGCGCAAGTAGCCATCGCGCAGCAGACCGTGGTGCTGCGCCAGATGATCGAAGACTTCGTCAAGAAGAACCAGCCGAGCGACGCCGAACTGAAGGCGCGCTACGACCAGCTCGTGCAAGGCGCGGGCGGCGGCCAGGAAGTGCACCTGCACCACATCCTCGTCGACAACGAGCAGCTGGCCAAGGATCTGATCGCGAAACTGAAGGCCGGCGCAAGCTTCGACGCGCTCGCCAAGCAGTATTCGAAGGATCCGGGCTCGGCGCAGAACGGCGGCGACCTGAATTGGTCGAACCCGAAATCGTACGTGCCCGAGTTCTCGGCCGCGGCCGCGCACCTGCAGAAGGGCCAGATTACCGATACGCCGGTCAAGACGCAGTTCGGCTGGCACATCATCCGCCTCGACGATACGCGCGCGGTCGCCCCGCCGCCGTTCGATCAGGTCAAGCAGCAGATTGCGCAGCAGATGGTGCAGCAGAAGCTGCAGGCTTTCGAGCAGCAGCTGCGCGAGAAGGCGAAAATTCAGTAAGAGTCGGTTTGGATGGACCGCTTCGTGGCTTGAGGTCCGGCAGCTAGGCGGTTTTTCCGGTGAAGAGAAAAGAACCCTGCGTTTCGCGACGCGGGGTTTTTTTATGCGCGTTTATCGCCGAAGATGCGTAAACGAAACCGGGCGCCCTAAGGCGCCCGATATTCGGCGGCAATCGACAGCGGGGATTCAGCAAGCCCCGCCTTCGCCACCTTACCCCACCCACCGCCGCGCGTTCTGGTACGCACGCATCCACGTGCTCGCATCGGTGCCCGATTCCTTCCAGGCATCCGGATACCAGCTCATCTGCAGCGCGCGATGCACGCGCTCCATGTGCGGCATCAGCACCGTGAAACGGCCGTCGGGCGTCGTGACCGACGCGATGCCCTTGGGCGAGCCGTTCGGGTTGAACGGATAGGCCTCGGTCGCGTTGCCGCGGTGATCGACGTAGCGCATCGACACGTCGACGCGGCTCGGATCGCCCTGCTGCGAGAAGTCGGCATAGCCTTCGCCGTGCGCGACGGCCACCGGGATCCGCGAACCGGCCATGTCCGTGAAGAAGATCGACGGCGACGGCTCGACCTCGACCAGCGAGAAGCGCGCCTCGAACTGCTCCGATTTGTTGCGCGTGAACTTCGGCCATGCCTCGGCGCCCGGAATCATCGAGGCGAGACTCGACAGCATCTGGCAGCCGTTGCAGATGCCGAGCGCGAACGTGTCGCTGCGCCCGAAGAACGCCGCGAACATGTCGGCGAGCTGCGCGTTGAAACGGATCGTCTTGGCCCAACCCTCGCCGGCGCCGAGCACATCGCCGTACGAGAAGCCGCCGCACGCCACCGCGCCGACGAAATCGGCAAGGTTCGCGCGGCCTTCGAGCAGGTCGCTCATGTGCACGTCGTGCGCCGCGAAGCCCGCGCGGTCGAACGCGTAGGCCGTTTCCAGATGCGAATTCACGCCCTGCTCGCGCAGGATCGCGACGCGCGGGCGCGCGCCCGTGGCGATGAACGGCGCGGCGATGTCCTCGGCGATCTCGAACGTCACGCGCGGCGTGATGCCCGGATCCGCCGCGTCGAGCAGCATGTCGTATTCGGCGTCGGCGCAGGCCGGGTTGTCGCGCAGGCGCGCGATACGCCAGCTGACCTCGCCCCATACGCGCTGCAGATCCGCGCGCGGCTCGCTGTAGATCTTCTTGGCGTCGCGGTAGATCTCGATCGTGTCGCGCTCGTTGACCGTGCCGATCACGTGCGAACACGTCGACAGGCCGTATTCGCGCAGAATCGCGAGCACTGCGTCGCGCTGCTCGGCACGCACCTGGATCACGCCGCCGAGTTCCTCCGAGAACAGCGCGCGCAGCGTGCGGTCCTCGCGGCGGCCGCTCGTCTGCTGCGCCCAGTTCTTGGCGTCGCCGAAATCGGATTCGTGGCCGTCTTCGAGCGTGAGCATGTCGACGTTGAGCGACACGCCTGCGTGGCCCGCGAACGCCATTTCGCAGACCGTGGCCCACAGGCCGCCGTCGGAACGGTCGTGGTACGCGAGCAGCATGCCGTCGGCGTTGAGGCGCTGGATCGCGTCGAAGAAGCGTTTGAGATCGGCCGGATCGTCGACGTCGGGCGTCGCGTCGCCGACCTGCTGCGTGACCTGCGCGAAAATGCTGCCGCCCATGCGGTTCTTGCCGCGGCCGAGATCGATCGCGATCAGCACGCTCTTGCCGGCTTCGTCGATGCGGCGCAGCTGCGGCGTGACCTGGCGGCGCACGTCCGTGACGGGCGCGAACGCCGAGATGATCAGCGACACGGGCGCGACGACTTCCTTGGCCACGCCCGCCTCGTCCCACTTGGTCTTCATCGACAGCGAATCCTTGCCGACCGGAATGCCGATGCCGAGCGCCGGGCACAGCTCCATGCCGATCGCCTTGACCGTGTCGAACAGCGCGGCGTCCTCGCCCGCGGTGCCGCAGGCGGCCATCCAGTTCGCGGACAGCTTGAGCTGGTCGAGCGACGCGATCGGCGCGGCGGCGATGTTCGTGATCGCCTCGCCGACGGCCATGCGGCCCGAAGCCGGTGCGTCGATCACGGCGAGCGGCGTGCGCTCGGCCATCGTCATCGCCTCGCCCGCGAAGCCCGCATAGTCGCGCGCGGTGATCGCGCAGTCGGCCACCGGAACTTGCCACGGACCGACCATCTGGTCGCGCGCGGTGGTGCCGCCGACGGAGCGGTCGCCGATGGTGATCAGGAACGACTTGCTGCCGACGGTCGGATGACGCAGCACGCTGGCCGCGACTTCGCCGAGCGCGATGCCGGTCGCATCCACGGCCGGGAATTCGGTTGCGACGCGCGTCACGTCGCGATGCATGCGCGGCGCCTTGCCGAGCAGCACTTCCATCGGCATGTCGACGGGCTGCTGGCCGCCGCCCGCGGCGAGCGCTGCGGTGTCGTCGTCGACGAGCTTCAGCGTGCGTTCGTCGGTGGCCACGCCGATCACGGCGAACGGGCAGCGCTCGCGGCGGCAGATCGCCTCGAATTCGGGAAGGTCGGCCGGCGCAATGGCCAACACGTAGCGTTCCTGCGATTCGTTCGACCAGATTTCGCGCGGCGACAGGCCCGATTCCTCGAGGTCGATCTTGCGCAGTTCGAAACGCGCGCCCTTGTCGGCGCCGTCGACGAGTTCCGGGAACGCGTTCGACAGGCCGCCCGCGCCGACGTCGTGGATCGACAGGATCGGGTTGCGCTCGCCGAGCTGCCAGCACGCGTTGATGACTTCCTGCGCACGGCGCTCGATCTCGGGGTTGCCGCGCTGCACGGAATCGAAATCGAGTTCCGCGGTGTTCGTGCCCGTCGCCATCGAACTCGCCGCGCCGCCGCCCATGCCGATGCGCATGCCGGGGCCGCCGATCTGGATCAGCAGCGAGCCGTCGGGCAGGTCGTGCTTGTGCGTGTGCCGGTCGGAGATGTTGCCGATGCCGCCCGCGATCATGATCGGCTTATGGTAGCCGCGCACGGTGCCGCCGACGTTCTGTTCGTACACGCGGAAGTAGCCGCCCAGATTCGGACGGCCGAATTCGTTGTTGAACGCGGCCGCGCCGAGCGGGCTGTCGATCATGATCTGCAGCGGCGACGCGATGCGGTCCGGGCGGCCGTACGCGTCGTGCTTTTCTTCCGGGTTGCGCTCGGCGAGCGGCTGCGCCGCGTCGCGCGCGTTTTCCCAGGATTCGCGCGCGCCGGGCAGATCGAGGTTCGAGACCGTGAAACCGCCCAAACCCGCCTTCGGCCGCGCGCCGCGGCCCGTCGCGCCCTCGTCGCGGATTTCGCCGCCGGCGCCCGTCGAGGCGCCCGGGAACGGCGAGATCGCGGTCGGGTGGTTGTGCGTCTCGACCTTCATCAGCGTGTGCGTGAGCTCGGTGTGACGGCCGTACTGCTCGTCCGGCTCGCCGGAGGCGCCCGCGCGGCGCGGGAACCAGCGCTCGGCCTCGGCGCCCTGCATGATCGCGGAGTTGTCCGAGTACGCGACGATCGTGCCCTGCGGATTGAGCTTTTCCGTGTTGCGGATCATCTGGAACAGCGAGATGTCCTGCGGCTCGCCGTCGATGGTCCACTGCGCGTTGAAGATCTTGTGGCGGCAGTGCTCGCTGTTGGCCTGCGCGAACATCATGAGCTCGACGTCGGTCGGGTTGCGTGCGAGCTTGTCGAACGCGTCGGTCAGGTAGTCGATCTCGTCGTCGGCGAGCGCCAGACCCAGTTCGGTGTTCGCGGCTTCGAGCGCGGCGCGGCCGCGACCCAGCACATCGACGGTGCCGAGCGGCTTGGCCGGCAGTTCGTCGAACAGGTGGCGCGCGTCGTCGCGCGCGGGCACCACGCTTTCGGTCATGCGGTCGTGCAGCGCGGCGGCCACGGCGGCGCGCGCCTCGTCGCCGAGCGCCTTCTTGCCGCCCATGCCGAGCAGGCCGTTCTTCAGCGTCACGGTGTATTCGACGCCGCGTTCGATGCGGTGCACCTGGTCGAGGCCGCAATGCTTGGCGATCTCGGTGGCCTTGCTGGCCCACGGCGACACGGTGCCGAAGCGCGGCAGCACCACGAAGGTCTCGGCGGCGCCTTTGTCGGGCGCAGCCTCGAACGGCGCGCCATAATGCATCAATGCTTCGATGCGGGCGCTGTCCTCGCTCGACAACGGCGCGTGCGCATCGACGAAATGCAGATATTGGCCGCGGACCGCGACGATATCGCTATCGATTTGCTTGAGCGTTTCGAGGAGACGAGCTTGACGGAAATCGGAGAGGGCCGAAGCGCCGGGAAAACACGAGAAGTGAGCCATGGGCTGGACTGACGTCGGTGAGTCGCGCGAAGAAACGCGACGGGGGCGTAAGGAAGCCCATAATTATACCCGCAACTGCCAGGCGCCCGGCTCCGAATGCGCGGCGCGTGTGGCGGCAGCCACATCGCGTGCCCGGGGTTTGGCGCTATCATGTGCGGTTTGGCGCGCCATGCCCGACGCGCCGGATCAACCCGCCGCGGGCCGTACGGACCAAGCCGGCCCCGGGGCGCGCCAAAATAAGAGTTAAAAACGAGGGCGACGCGCCCTGGCCCCGCGCCCCACATTAATAA
>CAUPOD010000085.1:0-8370 GCA_963512745.1 uncultured Burkholderia sp.
GATCGATGTCGCTCGCGAGCAGATCGAGCGTCTGGTCGCTGAAGAAGGCTTCCACCTTGCACTGGCCGAAACGCTCCGAAAACGCCGCGATCGCGGGCACGACCACATTGATGCCGTAGTCGAACGGCGCGGTCAGCTTCAACGTGCCGGTCGGCTCGCTCGCCGCGTCGGACAACTCCCCGAACGCCTCCTCGGCCTCCTTCAGAATCGACGCGCAGCGCACATAGAACGCCTGCCCCGCCTCGGTCAGGCGCACGCGGCGCGTGCTGCGGATCAGCAGCGACGCGCCGAACTCGCGCTCGAGCTTCGCGACCTGCTGGCTGACCACGGCCTTCGTGATGCCGAGCCGCTCGGCGGCCGCCGTGAACGACCCGGCCTCGACCACGGCCGCGAAATACGCGAGGCGGTTCAGATTGGCGAGCCTCGCGCCGCCCGCACGCTGGCCACTGTATGCTTTTGACATATGGTCCGTTTGCATTGTCGTGATTTATCTTTCAATAGACTACTCCTAAGATAGCGTTCATGTAACGACCCGGCCGCGTGCAACCGCGCACACGGCACTGCCAAGGAATCTTCCGATGACCCAAACCGTGACCTATCTGTTCGATCCGCTGTGCGGCTGGTGCTACGGCGCCGCGCCGGTTCTCGGCGCGCTGGCCCAGCAGCCCGGCATCCGCGTCGAACTGCTGCCCACCGGCCTGTTCGCCGGCGACGGCGCGCGCGCGATGGACAACGAGTTCGCCGCCTATGCGTGGAGCAACGATCAGCGCATCGAGCGCCTGACGGGTCAGCCGTTCAGCGAAACGTACCGCACCCGCGTGCTCGCGGATCGCACGCAGCCGTTCGACAGCGGCCCGGCCACGCTCGCGCTGACCGCCGTTGCCTTGACGGAACCCGCGCGCGAAATCGAAGCGCTGAAAGCGCTTCAACATGCGCGCTACGTCGGTGGACAAAACACGACGGACCTGTCCTCGCTTGCGGCATTGCTCGCGCACCACGGCTTCGCGGCCGCCGCCGAGCGCCTCGCGCACCCGGATAGCGACCTGCTGGACGCGTGCCAGGCGCGCGTGGAACGTGCGCGCGCGCTGATGCGCAAGTTCGGCGCGCAAGGCGTACCCGCGTTCGTCGCGGACGAAAACGGCAACGCGCGCATGCTCGACGCGAGCGCGGCCTTCTCGAACCCCGTCGCCTTCGTACGCGAATTGAGCCGTTGAATCGCGTCCTAAAGTCGCACCGTTAAGCGGGGCCGTTGCGCCCAACATACCGCTGCCGACACGTAAAACCGAATCCAGCAACCCATAAGGTGAATCGATGACTATCCGCAAAACCTCGTTGCATGCCGTTTCCCTGAGCGCGCTCGCGCTCGCCGCATCGCTGGCCGTAAATGCATTGCCCGCCGCCGCCTCGCAGCCTGCCGCCGCCAACGCGGCCCATGCGCAGCCGCACGCTCAGCCGCTCAAGATCGACGTCTACAACCCGGGCGAACACGCGATCTTCGCGGTGTCGTCGGTACTCGTCGAAGGGCGCCGCGATGCGATCCTGATCGATGCGCAGTTCTCCGCGGCGCAAGCGCGCGAGCTCGTCGAGCGCATCAAGGCGTCGGGCAAGAAGCTGACCGCGATCTACATCAGCCACGGCGATCCCGACTACTACTTCGGCCTCGACACGCTGCACGCCGCGTTCCCGCACGCGAAGATTCTCGCGACGCCGGCCACCATCGCCCACATCGAGGCGACCCAGGCCGACAAGCTCAAGGTGTGGGGGCCGAAGCTCGGCGCGGATGCGCCCAAGCAGATCATCGTCCCGCAGCCGCTGCACGGCGACAAGCTGATGCTCGAAGGCAAGGAACTGAAGGTCGTCGGCCTCGACGGCCCGACGCCCGACCGCACGTTCGTGTGGATTCCGTCGATCGGCGCCGTCGTGGGCGGCATTCCCGTGGTCGGCAACGAGCACGTATGGATGGCCGATACGCAGACCCCGCAGTCGCACGCGGATTGGCTCGCGACGCTCGACCGCATCAAGGCGCTCGACCCGAAGGTCGTGATTCCGGGGCACTTCGCGCCGGGCGCGCCGCTGGATCTGCAATCGGTCGCATTCACGGCGGACTACATCCGCGCGTTCGACGAGGAAGCCGCGAAGGCGAAGAACTCGGCCGAACTCGTCGACGCGATGAAGAAGCGCTATCCCGGCCTCGCCGGCGAAAGCTCGCTCGACTTGAGCGCGAAGGTGGCCAAGGGCGAGATGGCCTGGAAGTAAGCGCTGCAAATGAGCTAATCCGCCGGTCGCCGCTCCATGCGCGCGACCGGCGCGTTGGCTTCGAATTTCGCGCGATGCGTGGCAAAGAAGGTCCGCACGTTTCTGACGTTGGAAGCGCTCGTGAACAGCCGCCGCGCGAATTCGTCGTAGGCCGGCATGTCCGCGAAATCCGCGACGACGACGAAATCGGGCCCCGGCGACACGCGATAACATTGCGTGATCGCGGCCTCCTCGCAGATGTATGCCTCGAACGCTTGATGATCTTCGGCCGTCTGCCGGTCGAGACTGATTTCGATGATGGCCGTCACGGCCGCGCCGAGTTTCTCGCGATCCAGAATTGCAATCTGCCGCTCGATCACGCCCGTCTCGCGCAAGCGCCGCACACGGCGCATGCACGTGGGCGGCGAACACAACGCACGCGCGGCAAGCTCCAGGTTCGACAGCGACGCATCGCTTTGCAGCAGCGCGAGGATGCGCATGTCCAAGTCGTCGAGATAGATCCCCATCCTCGGCCCTCAGCGGAAAGTGAAATTAAATTTCAATTCTAAATAGTCTATCTGGATAATTTCTAATCTACTCGAATTTAGAAATTTAATTTCATCGCACCGCCCCTACCATCGTCTCCATCGATCATGCAGGCACTCAATGGAGAACGGCGTATGTGTGGGATTGTCGGTGCAGTTGCGCGGCGCGATGTCGTGCCGAATCTCGTCGACGGGCTAAAGCGGCTCGAATACCGGGGCTACGACTCGTGCGGCGTGGTCGTCTATCGCGACCGCAAGCTCGAACGCGCGCGCAGCGTCGCCCGCGTCGCGGAGCTGCAGCAGGAAATCGCGGCGCTCGCGCTGAGCGGCTCGACGGGCATCGCCCACACGCGCTGGGCCACGCACGGCGCGCCCGTCACCGCGAATGCACATCCGCACTTCTCGCCCGGCGACGGCAACGCGCGCATCGCGCTGTCCCACAACGGCATCATCGAAAACGCGGACGAACTGCGCAAGCGGCTCGAAGCGCACGGCTACGTGTTCGCGAGCCAGACCGACAGCGAAGCCATCGCGCACCTGATCGACCACCTCTACGACGGCGACCTGTTCGAGGCCGTGCGGCGCGCCGTTCCGCAGTTGCGCGGCAGCTATGCGATCGCGGTCATGTGCCGCGACGAACCGCACCGCATCGTCGGCGCGCGCGAAGGCATGCCGCTCGTCGTCGGCGCCGGCGATGGCGAGCATTTCCTGGCGTCCGATGGCATCGCGCTCGCCAACGTCACAGACCGCATCGTCTATCTCGAAAACGGCGACGTGGCCGACGTCCAGCTGCACCGGTACTGGATCGTCGATGCGGCCGGGCAACGCGCCGAGCGTCCCGTGCAGCGCGTGGCGGCGCACGGCGCCGCGGCCGAGCTCGGCGCGTACCGCTATTACATGCAGAAAGAGATCTTCGAGCAGCCGCGCGCCGTCGCCGATACGCTGCAGGACGTCACGTCGGTGATGCCGGAGCTGTTCGGCGATTCCGCGTGGCGCGTGTTCAATGCCGTCGATTCGGTGTTGCTGCTCGCGTGCGGCGGCAGCTATCACGCCGCGCTCACGGCGAAGTACTGGATCGAAAGCCTGGCGGGCATGCCGGTTCAGGTCGAGATCGCGAGCGAGTTCCGCTATCGCGACAGCGTGCCGAATCCGCGCGCGCTCGTCGTCGCCGTGTCGCAGAGCGGCGAGACCGCCGACGTCCTGGGCGCGATCGACACGGCCAAGCGTCTCGGCATGCAGCACACGCTCGCGGTCTGCAACGTGGCGACGAGCGCGCTCGTACGCGAATGCGCGCTGAACTTCATCACGCGCGCGGGCATCGAGATCGGCGTGGCCTCGACCAAGGCGTTTACGACGCAACTCGTCGCACTGTTCCTGCTCGCGCTGGCGCTCGCGCAAGTGCGCGGCCGCCTGTCCGACGACGCAGAGAAACGCCAGATTCAGGCGGTCCGCCACCTGCCCGACGCGATGCGGAAAGTGCTCGCGCTCGAACCGCAGATGATCGCGTGGGCCGAGCAACTCGCGGGCCGCGACAACATGCTGTTCCTCGGGCGCGGCGTGCACTATCCGATCGCGATGGAAGGCGCGCTCAAGATGAAGGAGATTTCCTATATCCATGCGGAGGCTTACGCGGCTGGCGAACTCAAGCACGGCCCGCTGGCCCTCGTCAGCGACGAGATGCCCGTGATCGCCGTGGCGCCGAACGATCCGCTGCTCGAGAAACTCTGCTCGAACATGCACGAGGTCAGCGCCCGCAACGGGCGGCTGTTCGTGTTCGCGGACCAGCACTGCAAGCTGCCCGACGCGCCCGGCATCGAGATCATGCGCCTGACCGAACACTACGGCCTGCTGTCGCCGATCGTGCACACGATCCCGATGCAACTGCTCGCATTCCATACCGCGCTCGCGCGCGGCACCGACATCGACAAGCCGCGGAATCTGGCTAAATCGGTGACGGTGGAGTGACGGGGAGCGACGCGCGCTCAGTCGTTGTTGGCCGGAAATCGAAACGTATCTCCGTGTGCAATCGGCAGCGTTCCGGGGCGGGGTGAAATCTACCCCCCACCGTTTCCGCATATGGCCGGGAACGGTTCCAACCGATGCCCCGGCGCGATCTTCATTATTGATTTCAAATCAAAACTATTTCAGTTATAACCAGGTTTTTCTGCAAGAATAAAGCGTGCACACTGCGCCGGTCTCGACTCATGTATCGGATAGACCGCCATGCCACTCGCTCTTCTCGCGCTCACCATCAGCGCCTGCGCCATCGGCACCGTTCACTGCGCACATCAAGCGGCTCGCACCACAGGCTGTCGACGTGGCATCGGGCTTCAATATCGCGGCATTCAATCTCGGCATTACGGCAGCCGCGTGGTCGGGCGGTCTGATCGTGACGCACCTGGGCATCATGCACACCCCGTAGATCGGCGCGCTGGTGGTACTGGTCTCGCTCGCGATCACGACCTGGAGCGGCGTGCTCGACAAGCGCAGCGGCAGCCCCGCGCGCGCCGACGGCCCGGCGCCGGCCGGCCACTGAGCATCGCGCACTGAGAAAAGCGAGGCTGGCTGTCACGCCCCGCCTCCCCGCTCGTCCACTCTCGACCTGAACGCACAACATGACACATTCCGGCAATTCATCCGCTTTGCAAAAACTGACCGCCGGTGGTTTCAGCATCGGCCTGGAACTGCCGCTCGACAACGACTGGTCCCCGGCCGGCGAGCTCCGCCGCCGCGAGTCCGGACGCCAGCCCGGCGAGCCGGACATGAGCGGCCATGCCACACTCGCTCGGCTCGCGGACCGCTTGGGCTTCCGTGCCCTTTGGCTGCGCGACGTGCCGTTATACGACCCGCAGTTCGGCGATGCCGCGCAGGTCTTCGAGACCTTCAGCTATCTGGGTTATCTAGCCGGCGTCACGGATCAGATCCTGCTCGGCACCGCTGCCGTGGTCCTGCCGCTGCGCGAGCCGATGCTGACGATGAAATCGGCGGCCACCGTGGACCGGCTGAGCGACGGCCGTCTGCTGCTGGGCGTCGCGAGCGGCGACCGCCCGATCGAATACCCGATCTTCGGTCGCGACTTCGAGGAGCGTGGGCGTGCCTTTCGGGCGCAAATCGACCTTCTGCGCGATTGGGGCAAAACGGTTCTGCCGCCCGGTGTGCGCTTGCTGCCACCCCCTCGGCAACAAAAATTGCCGCTGCTGGTCGCGGGACTCGCGCAGCAGAGCCCGGAATGGGTCGGCCAACACCTGGATGGCTGGCTCGCCTACCCGGGCACGCCGGAGGATCATCTCCGGCGCAGCGCGTTCTGGCGTAGCGTGGCCGGCGACAAGCCGTACATCAGCTTTATTCATCTGGATCTGCTCGACGCTCCCGACGCACCGGCGCAGCGGCATCGCTTCGGCCTGGCGGTCGGCCGTCACGGTCTGATTGCCGAACTGCGAGCGATGCGCGACGCCGGCGTGCAGCATATCGGCCTGCAGCTCCGCCACAGCCGGCGCCCCGTTGCGCAAGCGCTGGAAGAGATTGCGGCGTATGTGCTGCCCGCGTTTCACGAAGCTGCGTGACGAGCCGTTGCTCACGATGTACCGATGTGCCGCGATACGCCATGTCGAAGGCTGCGCCCTCGCCCATCGACGTACCGCACATACCGGAAAATCGGCTATCGGAACCTAACCCGCAGCCTCATTGCGCGGCGGAGCCCGACGGCGCGTTCGCCGGCTTGAACCCATAAGCCGCGAACGTCGCTTGCGCTTGCGGCGTCAGCAAGAATAGCGCGAAGCGCCCGGCCGCGGCCTGCTTCGGCGTATCGAGCACGAGCATGCCGTAGTCGGCGCCCACCTCGAGATTCGCGGGCAAACGGACCTTTTCGCCGCTCACGTTCTCGTGCGCGTCGCGCACCTTCGAGCTGCAATATGCGACGAACATATCGGCGCGATGCTGCGCGAAAAAATACTGCACGGCATCCTGCCCCGCCGGCACGGCCGGACTCTGCGGCCCGCCGACCAACTGCTGCGCCTTGCCGTCGAGCGCCGCGTAAGCGCCGCTGCGCACCGCGTCGGCGCGCTTGAACATGATCCATGTGTAGTCGCCGCCGGGATCGGATTTCGGTGTGGACGTGCCGATCTTGAGCGACGGGTCCAGCATCTTGTCCAAGGCATTCCCGGTGGTCAAACCAAGCCCCGCACGTCCGAACAGGCACAACTCGTTGCGCGTGAAGACGACGGGCGGCAAGCCTTTCCCCGCGTCCGCCAGGCGCTGCGGATGCTCGACGTTCGCCGACAGGAACAGGTCGGGCGTTGCGCCGCCTTCGATACGCTTGGCCAACCCGCCCGCAGGGCCGTATACGGTGTCGAACGTGACGCCGTAGCGGGCCGTGTATTGCCGTTCGATATCGTTCAACGCACCGCTCAGGCTGCCCGCCGAATAGACGGTCAACACTGTGGCATCGGTGTTTTGCGGTGACGCCGCCCAGGCGCTGGACACCGTCAGCGTCAGTGACAGGACCAGAAACTGCGAACGGATTCTCACGATGCACTCCTCCCTCAATAATCCAGCTCGAGCGACGCCATGAACGTGCGCGGCACGCCGAGATACGCGGTATTGGCGCCCGGACTGCCGACGATATTTCCGTCCGCGACAGACGCGTAGTAATACTTATTTGTCAAGTTGACCACCTGGAAGCGAAACGTCTCGCGATGCCCGAACAACGCGTTCGAGTAGCGCAGGCCCAGGTCGAACGTGACATAACCGGGCGCGAACGATTTATTCGTGTTGATCGCGGCACGCTCGCTCTCGAAGTGCACGGCGCCCGTGAACGCGAAGCCGTTCGCAAAGGCCGGGTGATAGTCGGCGGCGAGGTCGCCCTTGAAGCGCGGTACGCCGACGACCATCTCGCCGTTGGTGGCGGGATTGCCGGTATTGTGCAGGATCGCGTCGATGTACGTGACGCCGCCAAACAGGCTCAGATCGTTCGTGACCTCGCCCTGCACGAACAGCTCGGCCCCAATGTTGCGTTGCGTGCCGATCACCGAGAACACGTTGGTGGCGGCATTCGTGGCGCCGAGCGGACGTGTCATCCAGAACGCGGCGGCGCTGATCAGGAAGCTCGGGTTCAGCGCGTACTTCGCGCCGATCTCGTATTCGTGGTCGCGGTACGGCGCCATGAACTGGTTCGCGTTCGCGGTGCCCGCGGGGGCCTGGTCGCCCTGCTCCAGTGCGCTAGTGAACGTCGCGTACGTGGTCAACTCGGGCAGCGGCTTGTAGATCACGCTCAGCGTCGGGCTCAGCGCGCCGGCCTGCGCGTCGCCGGCGGTTTTCTGCCCCTTCGCGTTGAAGCTGCGCTGATCGATGAACGTCGAGTTCAGCACGCCTTGGACGGCCCATTGGTTGTTCACGTGCAGCGTGTCGCCGAGCACGACGGTCTGCTCGGTCAGCGTCGCCGAGCGGTACTGGCCGCCGTTGTTCGGCGTCGCCCGCGTCGGGAACACGACGGGGTTGGCCAGACTCGCGCTGCCGAGCACGGTGGCGATCGAGTTGCGGTACGAGAACTGCCCGTTGTCGAAGCCGTTGGTGCCGAACGTGAAGTCGTTCG
>CAUPOD010000086.1:0-8369 GCA_963512745.1 uncultured Burkholderia sp.
GTTCACGGGCGTGTCCGGCACCTACGAGTCGCCGGCGCAGCCCGACATCGTGATCGATACCGCGCATTGCGAGATCGAAGCTTCGATCGGCGCGCTGCTCGCGCAACTGCGCCGCGTGGCGGAATTGCCGACCGGGTTCTGAGCCGATATTCCTGCAACTTCCGGTTTCCCGAAAGCTAAACGCGCGGCCCACGGGCCGCGCGTTTGCGTTTATGCGTCGATGCCTGCTAGGGCGGGCTCAGCGCAGACGCAGCAGCGTCGATTTGAGTTCCGTGTATTTTTCGAGCGCGTGCAGGGACTTGTCGCGGCCGTTGCCCGACTGCTTGTAGCCGCCGAACGGGAAATTCATGTCGCCGCCTTCGTCGTAGCAGTTGACCCAGACCGTGCCCGCGCGCAGGCGTCGCGCCGCTTCGTGCGCCGTCGTCAGATTGCCGGTCCAGACCGCGGCCGCGAGACCGTAGTCGCTGTCGTTGGCGATCGCGATGGCCTCGTCGAGCGTGTCGAACGTGATCACCGACAGCACGGGTCCGAAAATCTCCTCGCGCGCGATCTTGGCGTCGGGGCTCGCGACCTCGAAGATGGTCGGCTCGACGTAGTAGCCGCCCGTGTCCTGCTTGACGCGCGCGCCGCCCGTCAGCAGCTTGGCTTCGGCGCGGCCGGCCTCGATATAGCCGAGCACGCGCGCGAGCTGGATCTCATCGACGATCGCGCCCATGGACGTGCCCGGATCGAGCGGATGGCCGGGCTGATAGGCGCGCGCGGCCGCGAGCAGCTTGTCGAGAAACACCTCGCGGATCTCGCGCTGCACGAGTAGGCGCGAGCCGGCCGTGCACATCTCGCCCATGTTGTAGAAGATCGCGCTCGCCGCGCCCGCGGCGGCGCGGTCGAGGTCGGGGCAGTCGGCCAGCACGATGTTCGGCGACTTGCCGCCGAGTTCGAGCCACACGCGCTTCAGGTTCGATTGCCCCGCGTACTGCATGATCAGCTTGCCGACCGCGGTCGAGCCCGTGAACGCGATGCAATCGACGTCCGGATGCAGCGCGAGCAGTTTGCCGGGTTCCCCGCCGCCCGGCACGACGTTGAACACGCCGGCCGGAATTCCGGCCTCGAGCGCGAGGCCCGCGACGCGCAGCGCCGTCAGCGGCGATTTCTCGGACGGCTTGAGCACTACGCTATTGCCCGCCGCGAGCGCCGGGCCGAACTTCCACGACGCCATCAGCAGCGGGAAATTCCACGGCACCACGGCCGCCACCACGCCGAGCGGCTCGCGCGTGACGAGGCCGACCAGATGGCGATCGGCCGGCACGACCTCGCCGCCGGTTTTGTCGATCGCCTCGGCGAACCATTCGACGCAATACGCGGCGCCAGGAATATCGACGCTGCACGTGTCGCCGATCGGCTTGCCGGCGTCGAGCGTCTCGAGCACGGACAGTTCGTCGCGGTGTTCGCGCATCAGCCCGGCCCAGCGCAGCAGGATCCGCTTGCGCTCGCGCGGGTTCAGGTCGGCCCACCCGCCCGTGTCGAACGCGCGGCGCGCGGCGGCCACGGCCGCATCGACGTCCGCTTCCCCGCAATCGGCGACCTGGGTCAGCACGCGGCCGTCGATCGGGCTCACGCAGTCGAAGGTACGGCCCGAGGCGGCGGGGCGGTACGCGCCGTCGATGAACGCGCGGCCTTCGAGGGATAGCGAAGCGGCAAGTGCCTGCCAGTCTGCGAACGTCTTTCTCATGGAGATGCCTTTGTGATCGTGAAATAGGACAACGGGTTGCGGAGCGCGGCGCGTCAAAAGGTCGGCGGCGAGTTGGCCGAGACGATTTCGCACGGCTGCTCCGCGCTTGGGTTGCGGAAACGATGCGGCAAGCGGCTTTCGAAATAGTAGCTGTCCCCGGGATCGAGCAGCCAGGTCGTGCCCGCCACGCTCAGTTCGAGCTGGCCGCTGATTACGACGCCGCCTTCGTGGCCGTCGTGCTGCAGCATGTCGGGGCCCGTATCGGCGAGCGGCTCGTAGACTTCGCGCAGGATGCCGATGCTGCGCTGCTTGTTCGCGGCGCCGGCCAAATACATCTGGATCGCACCGTTGCCGAGGTTCGGCATCTCGTGGCGGCGCGACACCACGGCGCCGCTCTCGGCCAACTCGAACGTGAAGAACTCGGCGAGGCTCATCGGCACGCATTCGAGCAGCTTCTTGAGCGAGCCGACCGACGGGCTCACGCGCCCTTGTTCGATCAGCGAAATCGCGCCGTTGGTCACGCCCGCGCGCTTGGCCAGCTCGCGCTGCGACCAGCCGTGCTTCTTGCGGATGTATTGCAGACGCGTCGCGACTTCTGCCGACATGTGGCTTCCCGTTGATCCAGCGGCCCAGGAGGACGAAGCGGACGGACTGATGCTGCCGCTGGGTTCGTCGTTGATTATTCTAAGCACGCGGCCGAGCGTGCGTCCATCGGGAAAAAAACCTTGCCTGCCGTGCACGACCGAATTGACGGCAATTTTGGCTCGGGTAAGCTGGATGGCAGCCGGTCGAACGGCGGCGGCGATGTTGAATAAGTTAAACATCGACGGCTGCAGCGGGACCGGCCGGATTGACTTCGCAGGGCGCGAGCGTACCGGCACGGGGGCCGGGCGCGCGCCGTGCGCTTACCGCCGGGAGCAGGCATGACTGAACGCACGGGGCGTCCCATCGTCGGAATTTGCGCGGACCGGACCATGGCCGGCGCGCATCCGGCCCATACCGTGGGCGAAAAATACATCACCGCGATCGTCGACGGCGCCGATGCGCTCGTGGTTCTGCTACCCGCGCTCGGCGACCGGCAAAGCCTCGGCGACATCCTGGGCGCGGTGGACGGCCTGTTGTTCACGGGAAGCTATTCGAACGTCGAACCGTCGCGCTACGGCGGCGCGCCGAGCATCGAGGGCACGCTGCACGACGCCGCGCGCGATGCCACGACGCTGCCGCTGCTGCGCGCCGCGGTCGATATCGGCATGCCCGTGCTCGCGATTTGCCGCGGTTTGCAGGAACTCAACGTCGCGTTCGGCGGCACCTTGCATCAGCATGTCCACGAAGTGGACGGCCTGGACGATCACCGCGAGGACAAGAGCGAGCCGCTCGACGTCCAGTACAGCGCCGCGCACGCGGTGCGGCTCGCGCCGGGGGGCTTGCTCGCGCGCTTGCACGGCGCGCTCGAGGCGCAGGTCAACTCGCTGCACGGGCAGGGCATCGAACGGCTCGGCGTGGGCTTGTCCGTGGAGGCGCAGGCGCCCGACGGGCTGATCGAGGCCATCGGCATGCCCGGGGCGCGCGGCTTCGTGCTCGGCCTGCAGTGGCATCCCGAATGGCAGTTCGCGAGCAACCCGCTGTCGCGCGAGATCTTCGCGGCGTTCGGGCAGGCGTGCCGCGCGTGGCGCGCGCGCTGATTTGCCGCTGTTCGTTGCGCAGCACATCTCATTTTCTTTTTTGGGATTTACTGCGCGGACGTCCGCAACACTCTTACAGATCGCATTGAATTGATGGCAGAAGTTGCGCGATCGGTGCATTTGCGCCCGCTCGTGGTTGCCGCTCATCCCATATCCCAGTAGAGTTGTGGGGTCTGATGGCTTGCATCATCGCATCCCTCTCAACAACAGCTCGTGACCATTTTCCCGCGTGCGCGGCCCCCGGCCCCGCACGCTTGCTCACTGGAGCCATTACATGCGGTGTTTTTTCCCAGGACGCAGTCTAGGCCTCGCCGTCGCGGCTAGCGTCGGCGCGCTCCTGCTGGGTGGTTGTTCCCTCGCGCCGTCGATCAACGTGCTCGGCGCCTACTTTCCCGACTGGCTGTTCTGCATCGTCGCCGGCGTGATCCTGACCGTAATCGCCTACGCGCTGCTGCAGCGCTCTCGCTACTGCGGCCGCATCGGTTCCGTGGCGGTCGTCTATCCCGCGCTCGCGACGTTGCTCTCGCTCGTCGTCTGGTTGCTCTTCTTTCAACATTGAACTTTAGAAAGGTAGCCACAGTGTCGACGCCTGCTGCCAACAAGCCCCCGAAAAAGAAGACATGGCCGGCCTTCGTGCTGGTCCTGCTCGCGATCGCGGTGCTGATCGTCGTGATCGTGGAAGTCGATCATTCGCCGAGCACCGACGATGCCTATGCCGATGCCGACACGATCCAGGTCGCACCCGAGGTCAGCGGCCGCATCGTCGAGCTGGCCGTGCGCGACAACCAGCACGTCAAGCAGGGCGATCTGCTGTTCCGTCTCGACCCGCGCCCGTTCGAGGCCTCGCTCGCGCGCAGCAAGGCGTCACTCATTGCGCTCGACAAGCAGATCGAACTAACCCAGCGCACCGTCAACGCGCAGCAGTACAACGCACAATCGGCGCGCGCCGCCGTGGGCGCCGCGCGCGCTTCGGCCGCGCAAGCGAGCGATACGCTGCGCCGCACCGAACCGCTGCTGTCGCCGGGCTACGTGTCGGCCGAGGATGTCGACCGCGCGCGTACCGCGCAGGCTTCCACGCAGGCGCAGTTGAGCGCGGCGCAACTGCAAGCGCAGCAGGCCGCCGCAGCGGTCAGCAGCGTCGATGCGCTGATCGCGCAGCGCGCCGTGATCCAGTCCGAGATCGCGCTCGCCGAACTGAACCTCGAATACGCGACGGTGCGCGCGCCGTTCGACGGCATCGTCGTCTCGCTCAAAACCAGCGAGGGTCAGCTCGCGTCCGCGCTCAAGCCCGTGTTCACGCTGATCGACACGCGTCATTGGTACGTGGTCGCGAACCTGCGCGAAACGCAATTGAAGAACATTCACCCGGGCACGTCCGCCACCGTGTATCTGATGAGCAACACGGACCAGCATTTCAACGGCGTCGTGCAGTCGGTCGGCTACGGCGTAGCGCCGGGCGAGGGCGCCATCTCGCCGCTCGACGGACTGCCGTCGATTCAGCGCACGCTGAACTGGGTGCACGTGGCGCAGCGCTTCCCGGTCAGGATCCTCGTCGATAAACCGAATCCCGATCTGTTCCGCATCGGCACCTCGGCGGTTGCGGTGCTGGGCTCCGGCGGCGGTAAAGACAGCAGTAACGGCAGTCATTGAGGACCCGGCATGTCCCTCGCCGCTTACGTTCCGAATAGCTGGGCCGAAGCGGCCGCGCTGCTGCGCGGTCAGCTCACGCCGTATCCGGGCCGCATCAATCTGATGCTGCGCAGCGTGCTCGCGTGCGCGATCGTGATCGTGACGTCGATGACGCTGCAAGTGCCGGCGCTCGCCGTGTCGATCCTCTGCGTGCTGTTCGTCACGCAGTCGAACGTGGTCATCACGCGCATGATCGGCGTGCTGTTCATGATCGGCTCGACGCTGGCCATCGGCTTGTCGATCGTGCTGCTGAAATTCACGTTCGACTATCCGCTGATCCGCATCGTCAGCGCGAGCGTGCTGTTTTTCGTCTGCGTTTATCTGATGCGCGTGCTGAAGATCGGGCCGATGTTCTATCTTTGCGCGCTCGTCGTCATCTATGTGCAGAGCTTCGTCGACCAGACCGATCAGGCCGATATACTCGTGCGCCTCACGTTATGGACCTGGGTGGCGGTCAACTATCCGATCGCATTGACGCTGCTGATCAATACGCTGTTCCTGCCCGTCGAGCCGATGCAGCAGTTGACGGGGGCGATTCACGGGCAACTGGCGGCCGTCGAGGCGCAGGTGACGAGCCTGCTCGAAGATCGCGCCGCCCCCGCGCCGGCGCCGCTCGCGGCCGTGCAGCAGAGTGCGCTGACGCTGCAGAAACTGCTCGGCTTCGCGACCATGCGCGACGCGCATTACCGCGAGAAGCGCGGCTATTACCTCGCGTGCATCGCGACGGTCTCGCGCCTCTACGCGGCCGCCGGCGAGTTGGCCGCGCAGCCGCGTCCCATGAGCGCCGCGCAGCGCGCAGTCTTGCAGGACGTGCTCATGAATTGCCGCGCGCTCGACGCCGCGGTGGCCACGGGCCGGCCGTACCGCTTCGAAACGGCGAGAACGCACGCAAGCGCGCCCGGTGCCGAGGCCGGCATGGCCGGCGAACTCTGGCGCGCGCTGCACGCATTCGGCAATCCGGGCGCGGTGGAGCAGGCCGGCGCGGCGGCGCCGGCCCAGGCGCCCATGGTCGCGCCGGATGCATGGACCAATCCGGCCTATGCGCGTTTCGCGCTCAAGACCTTGCTAGCCGTTTTGCTGTGTTACGTCTTTTATAACGCGGCGGATTGGCAGGGCATCCATACCATCATGCTGACGTGCTTGATCGTCGCGCTGCCGAATCTCGGCGGGTCGGCGCGGCGTTCGGCGCTGCGGATCGCGGGTGCGGCGACGGGCAGCTTGCTGGCGCTCTTCATGGTGGTGTTCGTGGTCCCGCATCTCGACGGCATCGCCGGACTGTTGATGATTTCGCTGCCGGTCGTGGCGCTCGGCACGTGGATCGCGGCCGGCCCGGAAACCATCAGCTACGCGGGCACGCAGATCGTGTTCACGTTTTCGCTCGCGCTGCTCGAACAGTTCGGGCCGACCACGAATCTCACGGATATCCGAGACCGCATGCTCGGCATCATGTTCGGCGTGATCGTCGCGACCGTGATTCAGAGCGCGTTCTGGCGCGAGAGCGAGGGCGACGCACTGCGCACGAAACTGGCCGCCATGCTGCGCGCCGTGGCCGCGCTGCTGTCGGCCGCGGCCTCGAGGGACCCGGCTGCGCAGCAATTGCCGTATTCGCAATTGCAATTGAAGACTTGGTCCGTATTCAGCGATTGCGGGGAGACGCTTGCGCGCGTGGCGCTGGAGCCCGGCTGGCAGGACGGCGTGCAGGAATCGCTTGCGTTGCGCGCACAGCGGGTGCTGGCGGGCGGCCGCGAGCTGATGGTCGCCTGCAATGCCTTGTATGGCGCGCTGACGGCCGATGCAAGCATGCCGCAGGGCGCGCCCGACGCGGCGCGCGAGATCCTGAGGCAAGCGGCCGCCGAGCTGACCGTCTATGCCGAGAACCTCGCGCAGCATCCGCCGGACGCGTCTGCGCCCGCACTCATTTCGCTCGCGGCGCTCACGCGCTTCGACGTTGCCGGCTCCGACGGGCGCCCGTTCGCGGCCGAACCGCTGGTCGAAACTATGTATACGCTGGTCCGCGAATTGGCGGACTTGCCGAACTGGCGCGAATCGCCGCAACCCGAGCCGATCCTTCGCGAGTCGCATGGTCATGAGTAGCCGTTATTCCTTTTCCTCCCGTTTCGTGCGCCGCTCCGTGGCGCTCGCGGCTGCACTGTGTTGTGCGTTGGGCACCGCCGGCTGCGAATTGTTGCGCGGCAACGCCACGCCGCACGCGCAGATCGCGCCCGAGCAGATCCGCTTGGCCGACGACATTCACCTCGCGCGCGACGGCTGGCCCTCGGCGCGCTGGTGGACGCAGTACCACGACCCGCAACTCGACACGCTGATCGAACGCGCGCTGGCCAACTCGCCGACCGTACAGATCGCGCGCTCGCGCGTCGCGCAGGCGCAGGCCGATGTGCAGCTCGCGCGCGCCGGTTCGGGTCTGAAGGTGGTGGCGCTCGGCACGTTGGCGCGCGAGCGCGTTTCCGCGAACAGCTTCACGGGGCCGTACGGGACTACCGATCCCGCGCTCCACACCACGGGCCCGTGGTACACCGAGGGCGTCGTCGGCATGGGCGCGACGCTCGACTTCGATCTGTGGGGCGCCAAGCGCGCGCAGGTCGCGGCGGCGCTCGGCGTGAACAATGCGCGCATTGCGGAGACCGCGTCGATCGAACTCGAAATGTCGACCGACGTCGCGCAGCTTTACTACGGCATTCAAACCGACATGCAGCTGCTCACGCTGCTCGGACAGTTGCGTGAGGTAGCCGATTTCAATGTGGAGACGCATGGCGCACGCGCGGCGCGCGGGCTCGAATCGCACACGGCCGTCGAGCAGGCGCGGGCCCAGCAGCTTGCCATCGAGCGCCAGGCCGCGGCCGCACGTGCGCAGATCACGCAATATCGCGAGTCGCTGCGCGCGTTGCTCGGCGCAGGCCCCGGCGATCTGCCGCCCGTCGCGCAGGTCGCGCTGCCGCAGCCGCAGGCGGGGTTGCCCGCGACGTTGTCGTACGAACTGCTCGCGCGGCGTCCCGATTTGCAGGCCGCGCGCTGGTACGTCCAGGCGTCGTTAGACAAGATCGACGCGGCCAAGGCCGCGTTCTATCCGAGCTTCAATATCAAGGCGTTCTTCGGCGTGGATTCGCTGCACTTGGGCACGCTGTTCCGGCATTCGAGCCAGACGATCGCGCTCGTGCCGGGGCTCACGCTGCCGATCTTCACGGGCGGTGCGTTGAGCGCGAATCTGAGCGGTGCGCGCACCGCGAGCAACGCGCTGATCGAGCAATATA
>CAUPOD010000087.1:0-8358 GCA_963512745.1 uncultured Burkholderia sp.
TTGAAGGCGGGTTTCGTTAACACACACACGCGCCGCGCATTTATTTCTTCTTAATTAATCCACGGCGCGGCCCGGTCAACGGCACCGTTTCAGCTTCATCTCAAGCGAAGAGCTTCATCGCCTTGACGATCGTGTTGTACAAGCCCCACGTCAGCGGGATCAGCACGTAGAGCCAGAAGATCGCGAGCGACGGCGCGCTGGTGGTGCTCGGTACGTCCGTCGTATCGACGGTATCGGTGATGTCGGTCATGAAAAAGTATCCCTATTTATTTGTTGGCGGCGAGCTGCGCGTCGGTCATGTGATGGCGTTCGTGAACGCGCGAGACGAGCAGGTTGCAGAAGAAGCCGATCACGAGCAGTACGGCCATGATGTGCGCGGTCATGGTGTAGGCATTCGCCTGCACGACGCCGCGCGCGATTTCGTACTCGCGGATGTAGTTGACGAGCACGGGGCCCACGACGCCCGCAGCGGCCCATGCGGTCAGCAGCCGGCCGTGAATGCCGCCCACGTACGCGGTGCCGAAGATGTCCGCCAGATACGCGGGAATGGTCGCGAAGCCGCCGCCGTACATCGACAGGATCAGACAGAATGCGATCACGAACAGCGGGAGCTGTCCGGCAACCGCGAACTGCGGCGCGAAGTAATAGAGCACCGCGCCGAACACGAAGAAAATGAAATAGGTGTTCTTGCGCCCGACCCAGTCCGATGCGCTGGCCCAGAAGAAACGGCCGCCCATGTTGAACAGCGAGAGCAGGCCGACGAACCCCGCGGCGGTCGCGGCGGTCACCTGCCCCTTGAAGCTTTCCTGAATCATCACGGACGCCTGCTCGATGATGCCGATGCCGGCCGTGACGTTGAGGAACAGCACGAGCCAGAGCAGATAGAACTGCCGCGTCTTGAGCGCCTCGTCGATGTGTACGTGATTGCGCGAAATGAGTTTTTGCTTGCTCGTGGTGGACGGCGTCCAGCCCGCCGGCTTCCAGTCGCGCGGCGGCACGCGGATCGCGAGCGCGCCGATCGACATCGAGATGAAATAGACGACGCCGAGCACGGCGAACGTCTCCGCCACGCCGACGCTCGTTGCGCTCTTGAAGTGATTCATGAGCGCGACCGAGAGCGGCGCGGCAATCATCGCGCCGCCGCCGAAGCCCATGATCGCCATGCCGGTGGCGATGCCGCGGTGATCGGGAAACCAGCGGATCAGCGTCGAGACGGGCGACACGTAGCCGAGCCCGAGACCGATGCCGCCGATCACGCCGTACCCGAGATACAAGAGCACGATCTGATGCAGCTGCACGCCGAGCGCCGCGACCAGCAGGCCGCCGCCGAAGCAGCAGGCGGCAGTGAACATCGTGCGGCGCGGGCCGACGCGTTCGAGCCACTTGCCCGCGAACGCGGCCGACAGGCCGAGGAACACGATCGCGAGCGAGAAGATCCAGCCCAGCGTGGTCAGCGCCCAATCGCCGGGCGCGGGCTTCGTGATGCCGATGACTTTCGTGAGCGGCCCGTTGAACACGGAGAACGCATAGGCCGAGCCGATGCACAAATGCACGGACAGCGCGGCTGGCGGCACCATCCAGCGCGAGAAGCCGGGTTTCGCAATGGTGGCTTCCTTGGAAAAGAACGGTGCGCCGCCCGGGCGCCCTGCTGGCTCGATCACACTGCTCATAGTCGTCTCCTTGGTGAATCTTGCTCGCGCAAGTTGTATATGCGGTTCGATTTCACATACCGCTTTTTTTATTTTTTGCCCTCGCAACCATAGAACAAGGGTGCGGGGCGATCAATATGCTTCATTGCTTCATATGCGGGTGGCCGCGCCATGCGCTCGCACTCGTCCGCTACTCGTCGGCCGCGTCGAGTCCCGCGAGGCCCGCCGCGACGCTCGTCTGCACGCCGCACGCGCTCGGGTCGTAACCGTCGAGGCGCGCGACCTGCGCCTGATAACCGCTGTCGCGCAATACGCCGAGCACGCTCGCGAGCGGCTTCTCGGCGAGCCGTTCATGTTCGCAGGCGAAGTAATAGTCCTCCTCGACAACCGGAATAAAATCGAGCCCGAAGTGCCGCGCGGCCGCTTCGACGCCGAAGCCGAGATCGACCATGCCGCTCGCGACGTAGGCCGCGATTGCGGAATGCGTGAGTTCCGCGAGCGTGTAGCCGTTGATTTCCTCGGGGTCGACGCCGATCTGCCGCAGCGCGAGCTCGAACAGCATGCGCGTGCCGGAGCCGGGCTGGCGATTCACGAAGCGGACATCGGGGCGCTTGAGGTCGGCCAGCCCGTGGATGCGCTTCGGGTTGCCGTGCGGCACGTAGAGACCGAGCGTGCGGCGCGTCAGATGGATCAAGACGTGACGCGATTCGTCGAGCCACGGCCGGTATATCTGCGCGCACTGCGCACGGAACGCGCCGCGCGGCAGATGGAAACCGGCCAGTTCGCATTCGCCGCGCGCGAGCGCCATCATCGCTTCGCTGCTCTCGCGGTACTTGATCTCGACGGACGTCTCCTTCTCGACGAGCGACGAGATAAGCGCGGCGACCGCATAACCGTGCGACGCGTGGATGCGCACGAGGCCGTCGTGACGCAGCAGTTGGCGGTTCAAGTCGTTCGTGATTTCGGCGGCGAGCGCGCGCAGGTTCGCGTCGAGGCTCGCGCGCGCGAGCCGTTGCGCGTCGAGCACGCCGCAGCCCAGTTCGGACAGCATCGAGCCTTTGCCGCGCGCGGTCTCGATCAGCGCACCGCCGACGCACGTTTCGAACGCGCGCAGCACGCCCCACGCGTGGCGGTAAGAAAGCCCCCTAGCCTGCGCGGCCTGCGCGATGCTGCCGGTTTCGGCCACCAGCTCGAGCAGACGAGCTACGTCCGTCAGGCTGGCCACGTGCCCCTCGCCGTCGCGGATGACCAAGTGCATGTCGCATTCGACTCGAATCATTTATGTACCGAGAGTTCCTATTGCGTGCTCATCAAGTTCCGCATATTGTTGCCTGAAACCGATAAAAGCGAAGTCGGTATACGCACTATATGAATTAATAGTGCATATAAGACTTTGGAGGAGCGTACAGATGTCCCTTAATTCCCTCGCGCCCGAGGCGTTGGTCGCGCGGCATGCTCATGCCGCGCGTTCGCTGGTGGCGATCCTGCATGCGATTCAAGACGAAGCCGGCTACGTGCCGCCCGCTTGCGTCGCGCTGCTCGCGAAAGCATTGAATCTTTCGCGTGCCGAAGTGCATGGCGTACTCACTTACTATCACCACTTCCGCACCGCGCCGCCCGCGCGCGTGACGATCCAGATGTGCCGTGCCGAGGCGTGCCGCAGCATGGGCTGCGAGGCGCTCGCCGCGCATGCCGAAGCGCGCACGGGCCGCGGCTTCGATGCGCGTGGCGAAACAACCGGTGCCGTGGCGCTCGAATCCGTGTATTGCCTGGGGCTGTGCGCGCAATCGCCCGCGCTGATGCTCAACGGCGAACTGCACGCGAAGGTCACGCCCGAGCGCTTCGACGCGCTGCTGGCGGCGGCAGGCATTCCCGCGAAGGAGGCAGCATGACGACGCGCATCTATGTGCCGCGCGATTCGTCCGCGCTCGCGCTCGGCGCCGACGCAATCGCCGAGACCATCGCCGTCGAGGCGCAGCGGCGCGGCGTTGCGATCGAGCTGATTCGCAACGGCTCGCGCGGTTTGCTGTGGCTCGAACCGCTCGTCGAGGTCGGAACGTCCGCCGGACGCATCGGCTACGCCAATCTGTCGGCGGCCGACGTGCCCGCGCTGTTCGAGGCCGGCTGGCTCGACGGCGGCGAGCATGCGAGCCGCGTCGGCCTGGTCGATGAACTGCCGTATCTCGCGCGCCAGCAGCGGCTCACGTTCTCGCGCATCGGACTGACCGATCCCCTTTCCATCGACGATTACCTCGCGCACGACGGCCTGACGGGGCTGAAGAACGCGCTCGCGCTCGACGGCGATGCCGCCTGCGAGGCGCTCATCGAATCGGGTCTGCGCGGACGCGGAGGCGCTGCGTTTCCGGCCGGCATCAAATGGCGCACGGTGCGCCAAGCGAAAGCGCGGCAGAAATACATCGTCTGCAACGCGGACGAAGGCGACTCGGGCACGTTCTCGGACCGCCTGCTCATGGAGTGCGACCCGTACTGCCTGATCGAAGGGATGATCATCGCGGGCGTCGTCACGGGCGCGACGGAAGGCTATATCTACGTACGCAGCGAATATCCGCACGCGATCGCGACGCTCGAAGCGGCCATCGAACGCGCGCGCGCGGCGGGCTGGCTCGGCGAGAGCGTGCTCGGCACCGCGCACCGGTTCGAACTCCATGTCGCGAAAGGCGCGGGCTCGTATGTGTGCGGCGAAGAAACCGCACTGCTCGAATCGCTCGAAGGCAAGCGCGGCGTGGTGCGCGCGAAGCCGCCGCTGCCCGCGCTGTCCGGCCTCCACGGGCAGCCGACGGTGATCAACAACGTGATCACGCTCGGCACCGCGCCCGTGATCTTCGCGCGCGGCGCCGCGTTCTATCGCGACTACGGCATGGGCCGTTCGCGCGGCACGCTGCCGTTCCAGCTGGCCGGCAACATCAAGCAAGGCGGCCTCGTCGAGCTCGCGTTCGGCGTTACGCTGCGCGAGCTGCTGTTCGATTACGGCGCCGGCACGGCAAGCGGACGGCCGGCACGGGCCGCGCAAGTCGGCGGTCCGCTCGGCACGTATCTGCCCGAATCGCAGTGGGACATTCCGCTCGATTACGAGGCCTACGCGGCCGTCGGCGCCGTGGTCGGGCATGGCGGCATCGTGCTGCACGACGATACGTCGAACCTTGCCGAACTGGCCGAATACGCGATGCAGTTCTGCGCGATCGAATCGTGCGGCAAGTGCACGCCGTGCCGTATCGGTTCGACGCGCGGCGTCGAAACGATCGCGCGGATCCGGCAAGGCGACACCTCGGTGCGGCAGGTCACGCTGCTGCGCGACCTGTGCGACACGATGCTGGCCGGTTCGCTGTGCGCGATGGGCGGCATGACGCCGTACCCGGTGCTGTCCGCGCTCGACCATTTCCCCGAAGATTTCGGGCTCGCGCGCGGCGACGCCGCAGCCCAGGCAAAGGCCGCGGCCTGACCCCCAAGGAGCTATCTATATGTCCCTCGACACGTTCACTCAGGGTGGCTGCGGTTCGGGCCAGTGCGGCTGCAAGAGCGCGGCGCAAGCAGGCCGCGGGCCGTTCGACGAGACCGACTACGGTACCCCGCGGCGCTATGCCGACACCGACGTCACGCTCGAGATCGACGGCCAGGCCGTCACGGTGCCCGCCGGCACTTCGGTCATGCGGGCCGCCGCCGAAGCCGGCGTCAACGTGCCGAAGCTCTGCGCCACGGACTCGCTCGAACCGTTCGGATCGTGCCGCCTGTGCCTGGTCGAGATCGAAGGGCGGCGCGGCTATCCGGCCTCGTGCACGACGCCGGCCGAAGCGGGCATGAAGGTCCGCACGCAGTCGGACCGCTTGCAGAAGCTGCGCCGCAACGTGATGGAGCTCTACATCTCCGATCATCCGCTCGATTGCCTGACCTGCCCGGCCAACGGCGATTGCGAACTGCAGGACATGGCCGGCGTGGTCGGTCTGCGCGAGGTGCGCTACGGCTTCGACGGCGCGAACCACCTGCGCGAACAAAAGGACGAATCGAATCCGTATTTCACCTACGACGCGTCGAAATGCATCGTCTGCAACCGCTGCGTGCGCGCGTGCGAGGAGACGCAAGGCACGTTCGCGCTGACGATCGCCGCGCGCGGGTTCGAGTCGCGCGTCTCCGCGGGCGAGAGCCAGCCGTTCATGGAATCCGAATGCGTGTCGTGCGGCGCGTGCGTGGCCGCGTGCCCGACCGCGACGCTGCAGGAGAAAACGGTCGTCGAACTGGGACAGGCCGAGCACTCGATCGTAACGACCTGCGCATACTGCGGCGTCGGCTGCTCGTTCAACGCGGAAATGAAGGGCTCGCAGGTCGTGCGCATGACGCCGCACAAGAACGGCCTCGCCAACGAAGGGCATGCGTGCGTGAAGGGCCGCTTCGCGTGGGGCTATGCCACGCACAAGGACCGCATCACGAAGCCGATGATTCGCGAGCGCATCACGGACCCGTGGCGCGAAACGACCTGGGACGAAGCACTGAACTTCGCGGCGACGAAGTTCCGCCAGCTGCAGGCCAAATACGGCCGCGATTCGATCGGCGGGATCACGTCCTCGCGCTGCACGAACGAAGAAACCTATCTCGTGCAGAAGCTCGTGCGCGCGGCGTTCGGCAACAACAACGTCGATACCTGCGCGCGCGTGTGCCACTCGCCGACGGGCTACGGCCTCAAGACCACGCTCGGCGAATCGGCCGGAACCCAGACGTTCGCATCGGTCGGCGCGGCGGACGTGATCGTCGTGATGGGCGCGAACCCGACCGACGGCCATCCCGTATTCGGCTCGCGCATGAAGCGGCGCGTGCGCGAAGGCGCGAAGCTGATCGTCATCGATCCGCGCCGCATCGACATCGTCGACGGGCCGCACATCAAGGCCGAACATCATCTGCAGCTGCGTCCCGGCACCAACGTCGCGATGGTCAATGCGCTCGCGCACGTGATCGTCACGGAGGGGCTGCTCGATCGGGCGTTCGTCGATGAGCGCTGCGAAGAACGCGCGTTCGAGCAGTGGCGCGATTTCGTCGCGCAGCCCGAGAATTCGCCCGAGGCGACCGCCGAAGTCACGGGCGTGCCGGCCGAACAGGTGCGCGCGGCCGCGCGCCTCTATGCGACGGGCGGCAATGCCGCAATTTACTACGGGCTCGGCGTGACCGAGCACGCGCAAGGCTCGACCACGGTGATGGGGATCGCCAATCTCGCGATGGCGACCGGCAACGTCGGGCGCGAAGGCGTAGGCGTGAATCCCCTGCGCGGTCAGAACAACGTGCAAGGGTCGTGCGACATGGGTTCGTTCCCGCACGAATTGCCCGGCTACCGCCATATCAGCGATGCCACCGCGCGCATGCAGTTCGAGGCGGCCTGGTCGGCCACGCTGCAGCCCGAACCGGGCCTGCGCATCCCCAACATGTTCGAAGCCGCGCTCGACGGCACCTTCAAGGGGCTCTACTGCCAAGGCGAGGACATCGTACAGTCCGACCCGAACACGCAGCATGTGGCGGCCGCGCTGTCCGCGATGGAATGCATCGTGGTGCAGGACATCTTCCTGAACGAAACCGCGAAATACGCGCACGTGCTGCTGCCCGGCTCGACGTTCCTCGAAAAGGACGGCACCTTCACCAACGCGGAGCGCCGCATCTCGCGCGTGCGCCAGGTCATGCCGCCGCTCGCGGGCTATGCCGACTGGGAAGTCACGCTGATGCTCGCGCGCTCACTCGGCTACGAAATGGACTATGCGAACCCGTCCGAGATCATGGACGAAATCGCGAGCCTGACGCCGACTTTCGCGGGCGTCTCCTACGAGAGGCTCGATGCGCTCGGCAGCATCCAATGGCCGTGCAACGACAATGCGCCCGAAGGCACGCCGACCATGCACATCGGCGAATTCGTGCGCGGCAAGGGCAAGTTCGTGATCACGCAATTCTTCGCTTCGCCCGAAAAGGTGACGCGGCGTTACCCGCTGATCCTGACGACGGGCCGCATCCTCTCGCAATACAACGTCGGCGCGCAGACGCGGCGCACCCATAACGTCCACTGGCACGACGAGGATCGTCTCGAGATTCATCCGCACGACGCGCAGGAACGCGGCATCAAGACGGGCGACTGGGTCGGCATCGAATCGCGGTCGGGACAGACGGTACTGCGTGCGCTGGTCGCCGAGCGGATGCAGCCGGGCGTGGTCTACACGACGTTCCACTTCCCGGAGTCCGGTGCGAACGTGATCACCACCGACAATTCGGATTGGGCCACGAACTGTCCGGAATACAAGGTCACGGCGGTGCAGGTGACGCCGGTCGCTCAGCCGTCCGACTGGCAGCAGGCGTATGCGCGCTTCAACGCGGAGCAGTTGGCGTTGCATGCGGGCCGCGAGGCGGCGGATACCACGACCGGCAAGTGAGGGCGCGATGAATCAGCACAATTTGATCGACATGGCGAATCAGATCGGCGAGTTCTTTGCGTCGATGCCCGACCGCGACGAGGGCCTGGCCGGCGTCGCGGATCATATCCGGCGCTTCTGGGAGCCGCGCATGCGGCGCGCGCTGCTCGATGCGCTCGCCGACCCGGCCAGCGCGGCCGCGCAGCGCGCCACGCCGTTCGTGCGCGATGCCATCGGCACGTATCGCCAATCGCTCACGCCCGCGGCCCAATCCGCTTGAGCGAGTGACGCGGCATCCGCGCCCTCACCCGCAC